>JBDTIC010000023.1:0-5838 GCA_039936595.1 Ginsengibacter sp.
ACCTTTGACGAGCCTGCAGAAAAACACGTGAAAGTAAGTACAATGGCTTTGCAAAAAGCAAAACGTCTGGTTGAATGCGGTCACGATGTAGTGATTTTGTTAGATAGTATTACACGTTTGGCGAGGGCACACAATACAGTTGCTCCTGCTAGTGGTAAAGTGTTATCCGGTGGTGTCGAAGCCAATGCAATGCAAAAACCTAAACAATTTTTTGGCGCCGCACGTAAAATTGAAAACGGAGGTTCACTTACGATTATTGCAACTGCGCTGGTAGATACAGGAAGTAAAATGGATGAGGTAATTTTTGAAGAGTTTAAGGGTACCGGCAATATGGAACTTCAGCTTGACAGGAGACTTTCCAACCGAAGAATATTCCCTGCTATTGATATTATTTCATCTTCCACACGACGCGATGACCTGTTGCTTGACAAGGATGTATTGCACCGCATGTGGGTATTGCGTAATCACATGGCCGACATGAATCCTGAAGAAGCAATTAATACCCTGATGAAAAATATGAAGGGTACTAAAGACAATGCAGAGTTTCTCACTTCAATGAATGGATAAGAATTTTTGTTAGAAGAATACGATATTAACCACTGTACTTACAGTGGTTTTTTTGTGAAAACAAAATGTAATTGGTTTTAAATGTCTGTAGAAAAAATTGATATTGATAATTTTTTAACGCTTTCACAGGAACTTCCCATCATTGATGTAAGAAGCCCTGGTGAGTATAGCCACTCGCATATCCCTGATTCGTTCCATGTTCCTTTATTTACCGACGACCAAAGAGCCATAATCGGTACTGCATATAAAAAACAAAACAGGCATGCTGCCGTAAATCATGGTTTGTCCTTTTTTTCCGACAGAATGAAGATAATACCTAATGAAATTGAAACTATTATTACAGATCACAGGCTCAAAGGTATTTCTTCTCCTTACCCACTTTCTGAAAATAAAAGGCCAGGCATTCTCGTTTACTGCTGGCGTGGAGGTATGCGAAGCGGGGCTGTTGCATGGCTTATGAGTCTTTATGGGGATAAAGTTTATTTACTCAATGGTGGATACAAATCTTTTCGAAGATGGGCATTGTCACAATTTCAAGAAAAATACCGATTGAAAATTTTAGGCGGCTACACCGGGTCAGGTAAGACGGAGCTTTTAACCGAATTAAAAAAAAATGGAGAAATCGTAATTGGTCTGGAGCATTTAGCAAATCATAGAGGTTCGGCATTTGGTGCTTTAGGAGAAATTGCACAGCCTTCTAATGAAATGTTTGAAAATTTGTTAGCTGTTGAACTTTGGAAGGCCATGAAACAGGCACAGCAAAGTAACCGGGAAATATGGGTCGAAGATGAGAGCGCCCATATTGGCAAAGTGGGAATTCCAAAACTATTTTGGGATCAAATGCGTGAAAGCCCATTGTATTTTATGGATGTTGATTTTGAAAAAAGAGTGGATTATATTGTAAAAACTTATGGCATATATGAAAAACAAGATTTAACCGACTGTGTAATAAGAATTCAAAAAAGATTAGGCGGCCTCAACACCAAAAATGCTATTTCATTTTTATCAGAAAACAACTTTAAAGAAGCTTTTTCTATATTAATAAAATATTATGACAAAATGTATGATGATAGTTTAGGCAATAGAAATAATCTTCAATCGTTATTAAAAAGAATTAAGTGTAGTCATGTAGATTTAGATAATTCGCTGAAAGTGCTTGATTGTTAGGTTAAAAAAATGAATCTATAAATAGTCGATTTCTAAAATGAAATATTTTTTAATTCTTTTATTATTGCCGGTTAAGCTTTTTGCACAGGATATTTCTGGCGTATGGACAGGGTATCTGTATAATGACACCACTAAACAAACCATACACTATGAACTGTCTGTTAGTGAATTAAAAGGTAAACCAACCGGCTACTCACACACTACTTTTGTAATTGACAGTATCGAAAATATGGGAGTAAAGTCAGTAGATATTAAAGGGAAAGACGGCCATTTTTACCTTGTAGATAACAAGTTGATTTATGACAACTATTCTGAGCCTCCTGCAAAAGGTGTTAAACAGTTTTCATTTTTATCTCTTTCAGAAAAAGATAATGCACAAATACTAAGTGGGCTATGGCGAACCAATGCAACCAAGGAGTTCAGGCCGCTTACCGGTTCTATTTATCTCGAGAAAAGAAAGATACCGGAAGAGACTTTGATCGTAAACAAACTAGCGCAGTTAAATCTTTTAGATAGACTTTCGTTCATTACTTCGTCGGAGGCTTCAAGGATATTTGCTTTAAACAATAAACCAGTGTTGCCTGCTAAGGTACCATCGCTGATAGCAAAGATATCAGAGCCTAAGAATGCAGCTATAACAGCAAGAGCAGAAATAAAGCCGGTACCACAGCAATCTAAGCCAATAGAACAAGAAAAAACAGTGGCTATCATCGATAAGAAAATCGAAAAGCCTGCTATTGAAACGAGTGCCATTCCTGTGGCGCCTAAACCTTTTGTACCTGTCGTTGAAAAAAAGCAACCAATTCAAGCTACAGTGGTGCAGGAAGCTAAACCTGTTATAAAAGCGCCTCTTCCGCCACCGCCAAAAGTCGCCGTTACTGAGCAAAAGAAAATTGAGAAGCCCGTAGTTGTTCAACAGACTAAAACTATAGTTGTTCCCCAACCTCAAAAGGAGGAAAAGAAAATTGAGAAGCCGTTAATTGTTCAGCAAACTAAACAGGAAGAAAAGAAAACAGAAATAAAAGAATCGCCTGTTCGCGCAGAGGAGAAAAATAACATCGTTGCTGCGAAAACCCCTTCTGTGGTGGAGAAAGCACCAACAGGACCTCCTGCAGCTAAAGAGATTGACAAAAGATTTATTGAGACGATACGTACTGTTGAGATACAACGTGACAGCCTGGTTTTCTCTCTCTATGACAATGGGGCCGTGGATGGAGACACAGTAAGTGTACTTTTAAATGGACAAGTAATAATGCCTAGAGTTGGCTTATTAGAAAGAGCTACAAACAAAACGATATATCTCACTCCTGAAATGGGCGATTCTATCTCTGTAATTATGTATGCTGAAAACTTAGGAAGTATTCCTCCTAACACAGGGTTATTGGTAATTCGCGAGGGAGAAAAAATCTATGAAATAAGATTCAGTGGAGATCTTAATAAAAATTCTAAAATAATATTGGTTCGTAAAAAAGAAAATTAATTGGAAAATTCAGACAACTTTAAATTGACTCAATATTCCCGGGGTGCCGGATGTGGATGTAAAATATCACCTCAAATATTGGAAGAAATTCTCTACTCACAATTTACTTTTCCCGACAAAAAATTACTGGTAGGTAACAACAGCCATGATGATGCAGCAGTATATGATTTAGGAGATGGGAATGCACTCATTTCCACAACTGATTTTTTTATGCCCATAGTAGACGATGCCTTTGACTTTGGCCGTATCGCGTCTGCCAATGCCATCAGTGATATTTATGCAATGGGCGGTAAACCTTTACTGGCGATTGCTATTCTTGGATGGCCTGTCGAAAAACTACCCGCTTCGTTAGCTAAAATGGTAATGGAAGGAGCCCGAAAAACTTGCTCTGAAACAGGAATATCGCTTGCAGGCGGCCATAGCATTGATTCTGCTGAACCATTCTTTGGTCTTGCAGTAAATGGAATCGTGCCAATCAAAAATTTAAAGAAAAATAACACAGCACAGAATGGAGACGTAATTCTCTTAACCAAACCCATAGGTGTAGGTATCTTATCCACTGCACAAAAAAGAAACGTACTTAAAGAAGAACATTTAACAATCCTAATGGAGCAACTCACTGCATTAAATGATGTGGGCACAACGTTGGGAAGCGCAAAAGGCGTTTCCGCTATGACCGATGTAACAGGGTTTGGGTTGGCTGGTCATTTGATTGAAATGGCAGAAGGAAGCAATTTATCAGCAAAAATACATTACTCAAAATTACCCATCATCGAAGGAGCACAAGAATATCTTTCACAGAGGATAGTTCCGGATGCAACTTTTAGAAACTGGAATAGTTACGGCAAAAAAATTAATTTTGAGAAAGGAGTTGATGTAATGGAAGCATTTTCAATACTTCCGGATCCTCAAACCAATGGTGGTTTGCTGATAGCAGTATCCCCGGATTCTGTTATGGAAGTTCAGGGCATTTTAAAACAACATGGATTAGAAGAGTTCACAGAGCCAATTGGAAATTTTATCTCCAAAGTTGATAAAGCTATTCTTGTAATGCACTAATCTGCTTCGACTTGTAAGACGAGGCATTTAGACAAGTTTGAGACAAAGCCAATCAATCATAGACCATCAATAATCTTCGACAACTTTTTATCTTTTTCCGTAACCACATCTCCTGCATCATGGGAAGATAGCCAAATCTCCACTTTATTATACTCGTTAGTCCACTTGGGATGATGATCCATTTTTTCCGCTGCAAGAGCTACACGGGTCATAAACGAAAAAGCTTCTGAGAAATCTTTAAATTCAAACTCTTTGTGAAGTTTGTTATTTTTTTCCTGCCACATAGTATTTTTTTTATATTTTGTTTAATCTTATTTCCCGGGTTTTAGCCGTTTTTCTTAAAAAACCAAATGCTGCTTATTCTTAATTTTTTCATTGGTAAGTTCAACCACCATTTGTACCGAAGGAACTGTTTTTATCAAATTCAACAGATCTTTGATCTCTTCATCTTTCATAGCGTCGTCCTTCATCATCCATAGAAAATCAAGGTGCCTGAACTCGGGTAACAGATATTCCCCATCATCTTCATTGTTATATATATAGTGTTGTATGGTACCTGAAAGAGCTCCGTACTGATATACAGGAAAGAAATAATTACGTGTTTTTTTATTCAGATGTATTTCTATGCTATTATTTATCCTGAAATCAAAATTAAGAATCTGGTTCAGGTGCCAGCAAAAACGATATTGCTCCATCGGAGTTACAATACCCAACAACCTGGTATTTTCAAAAAAATCTTCAAACATGGCTTCGTTATCAATTCGCAACTTCATTCCTCTCTATTTAAAAATAATATCAAAAGTTTTCATTTTCTGATCACGCAAAATGGTAACTGTAGCTGCCTCCCCTTTTTTATATTTACCCAAAGCATCCATATAATTATAAATATCAGTAATTATAAAATCGTCAAATTTTGCAACAACGTCTCCTGGCATCATTCCAGCGTGTTGCGCGATTTTTCCATCAATAACCGCATCAATTCGTACTCCTGGACCCGGATAAGTATAATCCGGCATGATGCCCAGGGTTACACTAAAGTGGGGACTGGCACCCATTTGCGGTTCACGCGTTTTTGAAAATGCGAGCTTCCCCATCTTGTCGGTTTCCTTCAGCACATTTTCAATGTATTGGATTACACGCAATTCTCCAACAAAATTTATTTTATAAACGTCATCGGTAGGCTTGTGATAATCTGAATGTGTACCGGTAAAGAAAAATAAAACCGGGATATTTTTCAAATAAAAGGATGTGTGATCACTTGGCCCTATACCACTAGAATCAAAAGCTACAGATACAGCTTTTGTCTTTTCAGGTAATATTTTACCCCATACCGGTGATGTTCCATAACCCCCGACAATTAATGCTCTGCTGCTATCATTTAATCTGCCCACCATATCACAATTGATCATATAATTTACATTTTCGAGAGGGATAGTCGAATGTGCTGTAAAAAATTTTGATCCAAACAGTCCAAGCTCTTCTCCGGAAAAACAAATAAAAAGGTAATTGTTATTTTTGAGTTTCGATTTTTCTAAAAATTTTATCAGTTCAAGTATCGCAGCAAC
>JBDTIC010000024.1:0-15355 GCA_039936595.1 Ginsengibacter sp.
AGGTGTGAAAGAGAAAAATAATGGAGTTTTGATTCTTGTTTCCAAATCAGAACATAAAGCACGAATCGAAACAGGGTATGGCATGGAAGGCGTTTTGCCTGATATTCTAGCCAAACAAATCATTGATCAAAGAATGATTCCTTTTTTCAAAAACAATGATTATTACTCAGGCTTAGATAATGCCGTGGATGCAATTATACAGGCTGCTGCAGGCGAATATAAAGCTGACCCAAAGGCAGGTAATAAAGGTGGCGGTTTTGGGAGCATTATTTTATTGGTAGTTATCTTTCTTATAATTCTCTTTATTTTTTCTGGGCGAGGCGGTGGAGGTGGCGGTTCTTATATGAGCCGCAAAGGTTCAAGAAGTTTTTTGAACGCATTGCCGTGGTTCCTTATGGGAAATATGCTTGGGGGCGGTGGACGAGGTGGCGGTTTCGGAGGTGGTGGTTTTGGAGGTGGTGGAGGTGGTTTTGGTGGCTTCGGCGGCGGTGGCGGCGGCGGAGGAGGTGCGAGTGGTGGATGGTAACTGTCTTTATTATAGTATTTTCAAGGATCCGTTAACTTATTATCGTTTTATAGATTAATTTGAAGATATTTTTCATTGCGTTTTTCCATTTATAAGCATACTCAGACTACTTTTTTTAATGAAGTTGTCAATTGCGCATTTGGAATAATTGGGATCTTATTATTAATGCCGATAAAATTGGTGCTATTTTTTTAATATTTGATGAGATTCCTATCCTGCCTGGATTGCTTTCAAAAAATCATCTCTCTTTCTCGTAGACACATCTACATAACTGCCATCCAATCTATCTGGCCGCATCACGCTTTACATACCGTTTAATATAAAACCACCAAAATAATCAAGGCATGAGTTTAATGGCTTAATAAATTTGCGCTGAAGGGTTATATTCCAAAAATCAATTTCAATATAAATTAGCTGGATCCAGACTAATCAGACAAAGATTTACCTTCGCCGATAACGGTGACCTGCGCTCTGACATGAACGTTCTCAGGATTATCGCAGACAAATTTGAACTCATTTGTACCGGTTTTGAATGTTGGAATCCTCCCAACAATAGTTACCTCCTTCAATAACTCTCCTTTAGAACCATATAGTTTGCAATTCCTGTCTGATTGCAATTCAAGATACATTCCCGATTCCATCTTTACAGGGAACATAATTTTTTCACCTCCGATAATTATTGAAGGATTAGTAATGCTAACAGAAACCAGAGGCAAAGCCTTGATTGATCCAACAAGACAAGTAACTGTTTTGCCAGGCGGGAGGTTGTTATACCATAACTGAATTTTATCAATATTATTGAACGAAACTTCATGACGGTAAGAATCGTACACATAGAAACTGGAACTGGAAAATGGCGCGGGCCAGGAGTAATTTGAGAAATCAGTGGATTCAATTTCTACAAGGTCAAAATACTTCCATCCTTTGAAATCTATTTTTATAAAATGATCACCTCTTGCACCATGAGAAATATAATGAGGGCTTTCCAGCCTGATATTTAATAATTCTCCATTCCCATCACCCTTGATCCAAACACCCAAAGCCTGATTTTTTTCCAGGTTTAGGGAAGGCTCAAATTTTTTCTCCATTTTGATCCATGAACTTGTGCGGGGAGATTCACCTGAGCTGGTGGCACTGAATGCTATGGCTGATTCGCCGTTAGGTAATTTCTCCTCTGTTTCTTCTAAGCTGCCAATTACACCTTTGGCAGTCTCCGGGTTTATAAAATCTTTTATTTGTGAAAAATCACCGAGCACTATATTTGATGGATCATCGTAGCCTTTCACCGACATCAAAGGTTCAATTCTCAATTTTACAGGTTGGGGTTTGAATTCATTATGCACCTTCCAGCTTGCAGAAGGATGATCAAGGCCCGAAATTTTATGCTTTTGATAATTTACAGGTGCAAAATTCCATCTGCCATTTGTTTGATGGATCAACTTAAATTCCTTGCCAGGCTGTCTAAGTATTTTGCGAATGGAATCACTGAAATAATTACTATGCCTTAATTCTTCATATTGTTTGATAATAGCATTCAGGCGTTTAAAGACAGGATTTTCATCCAACGTTTTCTTATCAGCGCCACTTGTCATGGACAATCCCGCGTTATTGCCTATCATTTTACAACCCAGATACTCAATATCATCTGAGAAGACGGGCTCTACCTGCGGAGGATTCCATGTCTGCTGCGACCACCACCCTAAATGAAGAGGAAGAAGAAGAGGACTGTTTTCAAGAGGAGCCAGTTTATTTATCATCGATGTATCTCCCCTCCATAATCCGTGTTCAGTTTCATGCGATTTAATGGATGCGAGGTGGATGTCTATAAAACGCTTGTATCCGCGTACAGGTTTGTCCCAGGCTTGCCATCTTGAACGATAGTTCCACCAAAGATTGATCATGGAACTCATTTCCATTCCCACCCCTACTGGTTGCTTCAGATGCTTTGCCACTTCAACTACAAACTTACCACCATAATACCAAAAATTTTCCTCTCCTGCAATGATATCACTGCCGTCTATCGCATCCAGATATATACCATCGAAATCCGCTTTATTGACAATCTCTGCAGTTCTTCTGGCAATCTCGTCAAACAATGGAGTTTCACCGCCGGGCACAAATCTTCCAAACATTTCGCGAAGATGATATGCTTTTTCATTGGATGAATGAGATGAAACTGTCGTTCCATCAACTCCACGTTTGCAGCCGGTGAATTTGTACGGAGGGGCTTTGGAAACGCCACTGAACTCAATCAGTTCTTTACCAATCCTGAGCGTTAAACTGTTGCGAACAAAAAATCCGGTTATGAATGAAATACTGTCTGTAGGCTCCTTTACCGTTATTTCAGTAGCATCTTTACTCAGCGGTTCAGCCAAAGTAAAGGACCTGAAATATCCCAAATCTTCACTGGGAACCGGTGTAACATATTTCGAAGTCTTATCTATGAAAAATGCATAGGTATGGAAAATAGAAGATATTCCAGCGGCATGAAGTTTTCTGTTAATCTGTTTAAAGCTGTTCCAGCCGCCAGGCCAATTTTGAGGATCAAGCTCAAAATCACCGAATCGAAAAAATCCTTTTCCTCCTCCGTGACTATCAATTTGATTGAATCCAAGGTCTTGACAGGTCTTGATCCATTCATCTGTTGTTTTCTCTGTCAGCGTACCAAAATTCATAAGATAGGAGCCATACCCTTCTTTTGATAATTTACCCCATGCGCCGCCGGCAGTGGAATACGGTATGTCTTTATTTTCTTTCATAACCTCTCTCATTACAGCAAGTATATTGGATGGAGGCACCGCAATGAGACTGATCTTAGCGCCCTTCATACCAAATCGTTGGTAACAAGTTGCCTGGAGATTCGTTTGTAGCACCGGAATTTCACGTACATGGGTGAATACATTCATGGGTATAACACATGCCGCGAAAGGCTCATCAGAAAGTCCTTTTAGTTGGAGCGGCACGTTCAAGAAAGTCAATGATTCAAATGAACCTGTTACATTCAATACCTCTAAAAAAAAATTATCTTTACCCTTGGAGATAAGAATATCTACGGTTGCACCTGCGTTCTTAAATGTGAGTTTTAACAGGTTTCCTTTAATTGAAGCGTAGGTTACAAAATATTCTTTGCCAGCCTGCACAAGTGAGGCGCAATATGAAATCGTATCTTGCCTGAGATAATTAATACCGCTTTTTTTGTCGGTAAAAGATACATTTTGCCCTTTTTCATTGATCGAATAGGTAATGTCCGCATTCTCTAAAACAATATTGGCAGACTTAAGTACTCCTGGAAGAATCAGCGCACAAAATAAAAGAGCGATAAAACTTCCATTTTTATAACTACGTTTATTGGTTTGACAATCTTTCTTATAGAGACAACATTTCAGAAATACTTGAATTATTTTGATCATTGTTACATTAATTACTTTTAAAAATGCATCATAATTGGACTTTATTATTCAGAAAAATTATCGTGTTTGATGTACAGTGTTAGCATCTTTTAAATATGAAAGTACCTGAAGATACGCATCCCCTTCATTAATCACTCACCAACGAATCATTCTCATTCTTCTCGAGTGGGATTTCCACATAAAAGCACGTCCATTCTCCTTCGCTGGTTTCGAACCATATCCTGCCATTTAATTTTTCTACTATTCCCTTGCACATAGCAAGTCCCAGGCCTGTTCCGGATGATTTAGTAGTAAAGTTAGGCTTGAAAATTTTGCTTAACATGGCTGGCGGAATGCCGTTTCCGTTATCTCTGATAGAGATTAAAACCTGGTCTCCTTGCAGTTCGCTCTTTACATTGATAAGTGTTGTACGGTAATCAGGCACCGATTGCACTGCATTCTGAAGCAGGTTGGTAAATAATCTGTTAATCTGGGTTTTATCCGCTTTAATCAAAATTTGATCGGGATACAAATCTGCATGTATATCTATTTCATCATTTGTAGAATAAAGCATTATGGTATTTTCAAGCATTTGGTTGACATCAATGGTCTGGATCCTTGTATCACCGATTTTAGCAAATTGTGCAAAGTCGCCGGCAATTTGAGAGAGATGTTCTATTTGTTCCAGGATGATGCCTGCAACATACAAAGAAATATTTTTCACATCGGGTGAATTGTTATCAATTGCCATCTGTAAATATTGCAAATTTAGTTTCATTGGCGTAAGAGGATTTTTAATTTCATGAGCTACTTGTCGGGCCATTTCGCGCCAGGCTCCTTCTCTTTCGCTCTTGGCAAGCATTTCCGCGCTTACGTCCAGTTTTTTTACCATTTTATTGTATTCTATTACCAGCTCGCCAATCTCATCCCGCCTGTTCCACACGATTTCTTCATTGCCTGTTTCCAGGTTGATTTTTTTCATTTTATCGCTGATAAGTGAAAATGATCGTGTAATACGATTAGCGATAAACAATGCTATAATGCCAGCTACTAAAAAGATGAAAGCATTCAGATTAATGATTGTGACCAGGAAGTTTGATATTTCATCCTGCAATTTATTTTGCGATTCAAAATAGGGGATATTAAGGTATGCATATTCTTTGCCACTCTCATCGCGTACCGGCAGGTAATTACTTAAATAAGTAAGACTGCCTATTTTTTGTTCCTGGAAGAATTGCGCGTCTTTTAATTTGTCTAAGTGATAAAATGCAACAGGATCCATTTTCTCACTTACAATTCCTTTATCATAGGGTAATGGCAGAGACGACACCCTCAAATTACCCTTAAGATCATACAGATTAATATCTGCAGCATGAATATTAGACACCTTATTAATAGTTGCTTCTAACTTATTGTGAGATGCACTGTCGAAGGTGGCCATCCTGAAATCATGTACCGGCAAGGTATCAATAGCGCCGCGCAATTCATTTTCCATTACATGAATGGTCCTGCTTAGCTTTTCTCGATTATTGCTATGGTAGCGGCTGATAAAGAAAAGTATGGTGGTGGCACCGATTACAATAAACGAAAAAAGGCTAATAAGAATGATGGTGCCGTGTACCTGGTTGCGAATAGTTAATTGTAGCAGCGATTTCAGGTTTGAAATATTTCTCCCTTCCATTAAAAAATGACTGGCGAGATAAAAAAAGATCGCAATCAACAGGAATGAACAAAAGAGATAGGCAAATAAAGTGATAGATTCTATAAAGAATCTTTCCTGGCGGGCTATCACAATTACTTTATCCGCATTAGCCTTATACCACAATTCTTCATAACCGTTATTTTGCACCGTTCGGAATTCGTTGTAGGTAAAATCATTATCATCAATATCTGTGGTGAATGGATAATCGTTATAACTGGTGCTTAACTGGCTGTGATTGTAAACTGCAAAAGCATACACAGGAGAACTTTCGATTGAATTATTATTTCCTTTAGAAAAGAGTTCAGGATAGAGTGCATCATTCTTGTATCTTTTAGGCTTGGAAATAATAAATACATATCCTTGCACCGCTCCTGACGTGTCGGTAATTTCTTTTTTGCTGATATAGTTAAAACGGTCGTAAGAAATATCGTAATAAAACAGATCAGGTATGTCGGTAGCTTTGCCCTGGGTTTGAATGATCGCGTTTAATGAATTAAAGGTAGTAGAATCATCATTGTATAATGGCTGTTCTTTCGCATTATAGGTATATATTTTAGTATCATATTTATTCAGATAACCCGAAAAATTTTCATTGACCAAACTATCCTTTAACAATCTGTTTTGGTCGACCTTTTTGAACCTGTCAAAAATATCAGACAGATAATCATTCCTGAAATCTTTTAGAATAATGTTGACAATTACCGGTCCGGAAGGGTCTGCTTTGTTGGCAAGATTTTCTGCGAAATGTTTCCGTTCTTCTAATTCCTTTGTTCTGTTTTGAAATACCATAATACCAGTAATGGAGACTGAAAAAAAGAAAACCCAAAAAATAAACC
Organism: Ginsengibacter sp.; assembly: GCA_039936595.1. GTDB lineage: Bacteria > Bacteroidota > Bacteroidia > Chitinophagales > Chitinophagaceae > Ginsengibacter. The sequence continues at coordinate 6,454 of JBDTIC010000024.1, forward strand.
TGGACGAAATCAGTTTGTAGGCCTGTAAAAAAAGCACTTCAAAATTAAGGAGGTAAATAAAAAGCAGGAGCCACAGCAACAGTAAAAGACTAAAGCCGACGGAATTAGAATTCGACATGAAGGTAAGGATTATCAGACCTGCCAGGGCAATTGTGAGGTACAATACATATTTTCTTTTGCCTGCAAATGTGTTCAGGGGTTGTAGTAATAACTGAATCAGAAAAAAATACCCTGTAGCGATGCAATTGACGACAATAAAGCCAATGACACTATATACATCCAGCGTGAAAAAGTTAATTACATCAAATGAAATTTGCGAATCAGCCACCAGGCTTTGAATGGTGTATCCACCCGCCATTGTGATCAGGATCATCAAGATGGAAATAAAAGCGATAGTCGCATACCTGTAATAGTCGGCCTTAAATTTTATTCTTGAAAAATCGAACCTGAAATGATAACGGATAAATAAAACAACCCAGATGAAGAGTAATGAGTTGATCAGTAAATCGCCAAGTGATCTTAATATAGACTCAGAGCCATAGACGGTTGAATCAAATAACTGTAATTTTTGAAAATTGAGTGGTATGGGGAAATGATAACTTAAAATCCTTAATATAATTATGGGCACTACCAACACCAATAAGCCAAACCAAAACCCATTCTCCTGAACGTAATAGTTGGCAAGCTTATGAATAAAAAAAAGAACCAAAAGAGAAGCCAGTATTCTCAGCCACATAGAAAATTCATTGTCGTGTTCTATGGGGTTGCTTAGCTGCTGAAGGTAAAATATCGGTTGCCCTGCCTCGTCTTTTATCTCAAATCTTGTTGGTAAAATGCTGATATCATAAGTCTTTTCTATATTGCTCTCTGCAATAAAAGAGTTATTTAAATACTTGTTTTCTATATAGTAATTCCATTTTACAGGAATTAGAAAAATCATTTTATAATAAGAGTTATCAGAACTGAGAAATGTTCTTTTATTAATGAGGTACCATCCATTCTGCAGCTTTCTAAAACCAGATCCATCAGGCCCATAGAATACCTTACTGAGTGGCTCGATTACCTGTGTGTTCCAAAAAATCGGGTCCAGCTTTTGCTCACTGGTAATTTTATAAAAAAAAATAAAATAGCCTTTACTTACCTGTTCACTAAGCTGCTCTTCGTTGTATTTTCCATGTGCAATCCTGTTTAGGATTGCAGTATCTGCACAGAATTTGTTTATTTCACCCTGCTTTTTATTAATATCTTTTTGGATGGCTTTTTGAGCTGCTTTGGATGCAGAACTGCCACTCCAATAGTTGTTGATTATAAATGCAAACGTAAGTAACCATGCAGATGTTATCAGGAGAAAAGAATTCCTTTTAAAAAAATTATCATTGCTGTTCCATTTCAATCTCACTGTTTTTGTTTTTTTATATCATTCCAGATGATATCCATTTCTTCAAGAGTCATTGAAGCCAGATCATTCCCTCTTTTTTTAACCCAGTCCTCCATAAGCATAAATCGTTTGATAAATTTTTTATTGGTTAGTTCAAGTGCATTTTCTGCATCCACATTTAAAAATCTCGCATAGTTGATTATGGAAAAGAAAAGATCTCCCGCTTCCTCTTCAATATTTTGCTGATCGCCTGATTCTAACGCCTCCTGGAGTTCTTGTTGTTCTTCTTCGACTTTTTCCCAAACCTGCTCTTTCGTAGACCACTCAAAACCGACCTGCTTTACTTTTTCCTGGATGCGCATAGCTTTTATCATAGCCGGTAATGATTTTGGAACGCCACTCAAAATGGATGTTTTTCCTTCGGCGAGTTTGATCTGTTCCCAGTTCTTTTTTACTTCCTCTTCATCCTTTACTTTTACATTGCCATAAATGTGAGGATGTCTTTTTACAAGCTTATCACAAACTCCGTCTATCACTTCCTGTAAGGTAAATTTATTTTTCTCAAGGCCGATCTTAGCATAAAAAACAATGTGCAATAAAAGATCGCCGAGTTCTTCTTTTATTCCTTCCCAGTCTTCGTCTGTTATTGCATCAGCAAGTTCATAAGTTTCTTCAATCGTCTGCTGTCGAAGTGTATGGATGGTTTGTTTTCTGTCCCAGGGGCAATTTTCCCTGAGGTCATCCATAATTTTGATAAGTTCGTTGATATCCGGAATTTGAGACATGGTATGATTCTATAATTTCCGGTTAAAAATAATAAACAAAAACTGCATTAAACGGTAATGAATTATTTTACACTGATTAAAGTTTTTGTAAAATCCAGATATATTTTTTAAAATGATCCTATCCGTTCTTCGTTTGACATTTGTCTCGTTCGCCCTGATATGCCTGAGTTTTTCCCTGGTAAATGCTCAATATTTTTATAAAGACATAATGAGTACCTCAAAGCTTAACAGTGAATTTGCTATTTTAAAAAAAGGAAATATAAGGTCAGTGAAAATAACAAGCTATGATGAAAATGATAAACCGAGTGAAGGCTTTTTCTGTGAAAAAAAAATCAATAAAAATTTTAGCCAAACCGAGATGATGTCGCAATCCAACATCACCGGACAATCACTTTTAATAACGGACTACAATGCCAAAGGGCAAATCATCAATACCGTCACTACTACTCCTAATACAACCAACACGGTGAATTATCAATATAACGATCATGGTAATCTTTCTTTGATAACTACAAAGACAGTAGGCAATGGTGACAGCGACGGTATTGAAGAAACCCATGAGTATTTTTATGAGGATGATAAGCCGGTCAAAATGCTGAGAAAAAAAAATAAAGTGCTGGTAAGTACGATCACCTTTTTATCAGACGAAAAAGGAAATGTAATTGAAGAACATGCCTTAAAGAACAGCAGTGACATAAAATATTATTATTATTACGATGACAGTGACCGACTCACAGACGTGGTGCACTACAATCCCGTCGCCAAAAGACTTTTGCCTGACTATATGTTTGAATATAATAAAAATAATGAGCCTAAGCAAATGATCTCAGTTGATGAATCAGGAAGGAATTATTTTATCTGGAAGTATGCCTATGATGATAAAACTCTTCCGGAAATACAAAAATGTTATTCAAAAGAAAAGCGACTGCTTGGCACCATTCAGTATGATTATAAGTGAATACGGTCTTTTTTACACGATTTGGTAGATATCAAATAAGATGATAAAAATAGCTGCCAGCACCGTAAGCAGCATCAATACCCTTACTGATAGTAAATGTTTTTTAAAACTACGCGCAGCCAATATAATAGCTACGATACAACACACGAGAGAGATTGCATGTATTATATTTATGTTTTTGAGCCATTCCGGGAAAAAAGTAAGATACGTATCCATTTGTTCTTCTGCATCAATGCCACTATATCTAAGGCCTATGGAAGACCACATTATGAATAATACCAAGGGAGGCAATAAAAAGATGATAGCCAGAACAGCAGTGAGTCTCCTTGGCACGTGGGATTTGGTTGACATATTTTACGATTTTAGTTTTAAAAGTAATCTAAAAGGAACATAATTACAAATAGCATAGCGCTTCTCTAGTACAAACTATAGAAGTTTTATTTATGAAACAGACTGATACTTTTATGCCCTTCCAATTTAACAAATCTTCCTGAACAATATTTTCTTTTATAAAAATCAATGAGTTTTATTCGCTTGATTGTTAAAAAAGATTAGTGCGAAACTTTCTTAAAATGAGAATGGCATGATTTTAGGCCTTATTAGACTTATAAAAAGATAAGCCACTAAAAATTTAAAAACATGAACGAGTACACTGATCAGTCTTTCGCTGATAATAAGCCACGAAATTCTAAAAATTGGATCATAGGAATATTGATCGCAGGAATAATTGTTCTTGCCGGGTTTTTTATTTTTGATCACAATAAGTCCGGTGAAGCCATACAGACACAGAAAACAGAAGTTGCAAAAATTTCGACGGAGAAAAGTGACCTACAGAGCAGTTTCGATGCATCTCTTGCCCGACTGGACTCTATGCAAACCGAGAATACCCAGGCCAATCATAAGTTGACAGAAAGCAAGGGAGAAATTGCTAAGATGAAAACAGAGATTCGCACAATTCTTAACAAAAGAAATGCTACTGCTGCTGAACTTTCTAAAGCCCGTAATCTAATTGCTCAACTGAATGGGAAAGTATCCGAAATGGAAACCCAGATTGCGGCGCTTACTCAGGAGAATGATGGTCTGAAACAAAATGTAACAACGCTCATTACAGAAAAGCAAACATTAAGTCACAATCTTGATTCAACCAACGACATCAAAAAAACTCTTGAAAAGAAAGTAGATGTTGCATCCACTTTAAATGCTTCGAATATTTCCATTACTCCTCTTAAAGTAAGGAATAACGGGAAAGAAAAAGTATCATCAGTCGCTAAACGTGTTGACAAATTAGTAGTAAGTTTCGATGTAAATAATCGTATCATACAACCCGGTATGACTGATGTATATGTTGTGGTAATAAGCCCCGATGGAAAACCTGTAACATCTATAAACGGCACAGGAACATTCACTACCCGTGATGACGGAGATAAATCGTTTACAGCAAAGTTGCCCGTGGATTTAGAAACAGCTAAAACGCGTAACATCGAATTTGCTTTTGATCCGGGAAGTCATTTTCAGCAGGGAAGTTATAAAATACAAATTTATCAAAATGGCTTTTTGATTGGCGAAAAGGTTCGTAATCTAAAAAAAGGCGGACTGTTCAGCTAAGTTTAAAAATCTTCTCTCCATATATCTCTGAATTACACTAACAAAGAAATAAACCGGCTCATCAAGATGGGCCGGTTTATTTATGGGTATTTCTTTAAACAATACCAGTGAAAAGTTCAATGATATTTTACATTTATACTTTTTATTCTTTCACAAATTTTATGGATTTACTTCCCTCAACTGTTGTAATGTGAAGTATGTAGACTCCTGACGGTATATCCGCGGCAATATTGATCAATCCATTTTGATTTTGAATTTGCTTTTTGTAAATTACACGGCCGTTCAAATCATTTATAGTAAGTCCGGCATTACCTTGAACACCTGTCAACATTATCTTTACATTATTATCATGTACAGGATTAGAATACAATTGTACATTCCATTGACTGTTACCTTTTATCTTCAAATAAATAATATTACTGTTGGTCGTTTGTCCGTCAAGATCAGTTTCCTTTAGCCTGTAATACACTATATTTTTACCCGAATTCATCACTCCGGCATCAATGAATGAATAATTATTTTGCAGAGAAGAATTACCTGCTGCTGCGAGAGTTCCTATTTGATTCCAGTGTTGTGCATCATCACTGGATTGTATTATAAAATTGCGCGAGTTTAATTCCTGTGCGGTGCTCCATTGCAATAATGCATCGGCATCTTTTGTAGTAACTGTAAAATTTAAGAGATTAACCGGTAGTGGCGAAAAATTTCCATCCACAACATATAGATCGGTAACGGAGGAATCAGAAGGATCGCTATCCTTAGCTGAAAAAAATATCTTACCATTATTTATGAATTCTAAGGAAGGATCTGCATTGTGGGTACCCGGAAATATATCCTTGACCATCGTAGTTCCTGCCTTGGTACCATTTGTTTTCAATAATTCATTGCCATGTACACCATCATTAGCTGCAAAAAATAAATAGGATGAGGTAAAAAGAAAGCTACTGTTAATGATTCCATCTCCGAGACCCGGATTCATATCTTCCAGCATACTACTATTTGTACCGTCTGACATCCATAATTCATTTCCATGAGAACCGTCATCACCAGAGAAGTAAAATTTTCCATTAAATAGAGGGTAGATGATCGTTTTAGTCGGAATATCGAAACTTAGACTGGAATATATAAAGGGGAAATTATTATTAAGTGCAAAGGATTTAAAAACCTTTGTTCCTTCATCAGTACCATCACATTGGTATAAATCATTCATAATAGTAAGTCCTGAAAGGAGATCAATATTATAATATTGAAATATAAACTTATCTGATAAATTAATGGCACTTACTAACAGCATTGAACCAAAAAGTGTTGAAGATCCCAGAACTTTCAAAAAATTAGTATGAGTTACCGTGGCATCAATACCATCTGTGCTGTACATAGCATCTCCCAAGTGAACATTGTCGTTAATCAAAAAATAAGCCCGATTTTTAAAAATGTGAAAGAAAATTGATGTCGCGAATGAGGGACTAATATTATCTTTTAGCAAAACAGTTCCGCCTGTTGTGCCATCCGATCTCCATATCTCACTTTTAATCCCATCAGCCGCTTTCGTACTAAATAATACTTTATCATTAAATGGATAAAAAAAACTTGCATTTGAAGAGATAATGCCGGCATCAATGTCTTTTAGTAAACTGGTATTTCCAGGTGTTCCGTCAGTTGACCAAAGTTCATTTCCGTTTGTCGGAGTTGTTGCAGTAAACAGAATAATATTTCCTACCAGGCCAATTGCAAAATGAGTTGAATCAATTCCGCTTGTCGTTGAGACTCCAATATCCTTTACAAGTGTTGTGTTCGCCTTTGTTCCGTCGGTTCGCCACAATTCACATCCTTCTAAAGGTGTTACTGCTGCAAAATATATATAGTCGGTTGTTGCTCCCATTATTGTAACACGAGGCTGGCTGTTGGCAGTCCCGGGGTTGATGTCTTTCACAATGGTAGTCCCACCTTTTGTTCCATCAGTTATAAATAATTCATTACCGCAATTTGGAGATTGACCTTTGAAAATATATTTGCCATTCAACAATCCCCCTCCACCAATGTATTTAATGGTATCTGAAATTTGAAAAGTACCGTCTTTAGTTCCATCCGAAACCCAAATAGAGGCATCAATGCCCGATTGAAAAATTGCCAGAGTATTGTTTAACTGCGTCACACCATGCAAGCTTTTGTTTGCATTTATTTGGGTAACCTGGGCATGAGAAATGAAAAATAAAAAAGTGATAACTAAGAATAGTAGAAGCTGTTTCATTTTGTTTTTTTTAAAAGATTATAAATGAGATATTAGAGATGCCAAAGCCAATGGCTGCTCTGAACATAAATTCTGAAAATAGGTATATAGTACGGATTGGATGAATTATAGAATCGAACGAAATTTCAAGAGAGGTAAACTGTCGATTGAATAATTAATTAGATATGAGGTAAAGCTAATGTAATAAATGTATTCGCGTATCAATCAAAATATTTTTTTTACAAAAAACTTCCCCCTTATAATAAAGTAATAAAGCTGATCATTGAGAGTCGTTTCCACCCATGATGTCGGCCATCAATCCAAAAACAATAGCACCCACAGGCCGCATCACAACGCTTACTGTGTCCAGTCGAAAAAACAGGTAAGTGAGGCTATTTATCTGATTGCAGCTTCGATACTGTTTGACAGCCTCCGTTAAAGGTTCTTTCTCCGTTGTGGACGTAATAATTTGAAAGGTAAATTCATTACGATGTAAATTATTCCGTTACAAAAAAATTCTTTTTGTAGTTTTAGTTGCCAATATTTAAAAATATTTGGAAGAGTTTATTGCAATTTTTAAACCATAATCTCATTTACATTTGTCTCTGAAAAAATTTAATTATAAGTATTAGTACCAATCAGTCACTATCCTAAAAATCAGTAATGGCACATAAAATTTATCTACTTTTTGCACTATGTCTTTTGTTTACTGTAGGCAGATCTCAACAAGTACTGCCGCTATATCCGGCACAGGTACCCAACTCAAAACAGGCTTCCAACCAGGAAACTGTAACACCTAATAAAGCCATGGGACCAATTGTTCAACAAGTATCGGAACCCACACTGGAGGTCTTTCTGCCACCGCTGGACATTGCATCTGGCACGGCTGTCGTTATTTGTCCGGGCGGCGGTTATCATGCCTTGCTTATTAAAAGAGAAGGACAGGATATCGCAAGAGAATTAAACAAAAAGGGAGTTGCGGCATTTGTTTTAAAATACAGGCTTCCGGACGATCGTACCATGTTGGACAAATCTATTGGCCCAATACAGGATGCTCAAAAAGCCATTCAAACCGTCCGTCAAAGGGCACAGGAATGGCATATTAATCCCGACAAGATTGGCATAATGGGGTTTTCGGCAGGGGGACACCTGGCAGCAACGGCCGGTACCCATTTTAATCATGCCTTTATTGAAAACAAATTGAATACAAGTCTGCGCCCGGACTTTATGATCCTTATTTATCCTGTGATCAGTTTTACAGACAGTATAGGCCATATCGGCTCAAGAACTTACCTGCTTGGCGCTCATCCATCAAAAGATCAGATTGAATTTTATTCCAATGAACTACAGGTCAATAACCAGACTCCGCCTGCTTTTCTTGTTCACGCGATTGATGATATCGTGGTTCCGTCAAAAAACAGTCTCTACTTTTATGAAGCTCTTCGTAGTAATGGTGTAAAAGGCGAACTACATCTTTATGAAAAAGGGGAACATGGATTCTTGACAGCGCCTCCATTTGATGAGTGGTTTGGAAGAGTTCTTTATTGGTTGAAAGAAAATAAATTGATTGATGAAAAGTAAATATCCTGATTCAGAATTGAAATTAGGTTAGCTGAGATTTCATTTAGCCGCGAAAACCAGATGCCTGTTTATTTATAAAAAGGGTGATTGTCTGAGTCAATTGAGAGGGTTACTTCTCCTACAATATGACTGTTATAATTCATCCATGTAAACTAAAATCGCATTTTATCTTTGCACCATTTACGGACTTGCCAATAACGATCACAATAAGTGAGTAATTTACAAGGGAAATGGAGTAAATAATCGGTATTCCAATTATTTTTGAATCGTTTTTTCGTTTGGTGAATTTCAATCCTCTATCTATTATACACTTTCGGAGCAAATAAATAATAAATGTCGTTTGCCAAAAAAATGAAATCGTTGGC
>JBDTIC010000025.1:0-14577 GCA_039936595.1 Ginsengibacter sp.
AAGAAAAGATTCAACTGAACTTCTGGAAGACGAATTCTTGGGTAAAACCGCCAAAGCTGAATCAGCTATTTCACCGGGTACAAACGGCAAAATTGATTTTAATGGAACCACCTGGCAGGCGGCTTCTGAAGATACGATTGAAAAAGGCGAGAATGTAATTATTACCGGAAACGAAAGCATTTTATTAATTGTAAAATCAACTAAAAAATTATGACAGCATCAACAGTAATCCTGGTAGTCATTATCCTCTTTTTATTAGTGGCGTTTTTATCCACCTTTAAAGTAGTGCCGCAGCGCTCGGTTTACATCATTGAAAGATTAGGCAAATTCAACCGTGCGCTGGACGCGGGATTTCATATTTTGATCCCTTTTATTGATAAAGTGGCTTACAAGCAAAACTTAAAAGAACAGGCGCTTGACGTGGCATCTCAAATATGCATCACTAAAGATAATATCGCCGTGGAAGTAGATGGGGTACTTTACCTCCAGGTCATTGATCCGCAAAAAGCATCTTATGGAATTGACAATTACCGGTTTGCTGTAATTCAGATTTCACAAACCACCATGCGCAGTGTAATAGGCAAAATGGAATTAGACAAAACCTTTGAAGAACGGGAAGCAGTGAATGCTACCATTGTGGAAGCGGTTGACAGAGCGAGCGGCCCATGGGGAATCAAAGTATCACGTTATGAAGTAAAAAATATTTCACCGCCACAAAGTATTAAAGACGCGATGGAAAAACAGATGCGGGCAGAGCGTGAAAAAAGAGCACTGATAGCAGAATCAGAAGGCGACAAGCAAGCCAAAATAAATCGTGCCGAAGGCGAGAAGCAACAGACTATCGCTTTATCTGAAGGTGAAAAACTAAAAAGAATTAACGAAGCGAGCGGAAAGGCATCAGAAATAGAAATGGTAGCTGTGGCTACTGCCAAAGGCATCAGGGAAATAGCACAATCTATCAATGAAGAAGGAGGCTTAAGCGCCGTAAACCTGCGAATCGCAGAGCAATATCTTACAGAATTTGGTAAGTTGGCCAAGACTAATAATACAATGATCGTCCCTGCTGATCTTTCCGATATTGCCGGTGTAATTTCAAGTGTAACTTCTGTGATAGGCAAAACAAAAACTGAATTACCAGATCAACGAAAATAATGTTCAAAAATCGGCAGTAAACAAATCATTTTATTAGCAGGCAACGCGGCATTTAATAACACTTCTGGGGCACTCACGAAGGCATCGACAACTAACCATTCTTCATTCTACTTTCAATCAAAAAATTCACATGAAATTATGTTATCGAATACTAATTGCCGGCTTTCTTGTATCTTCTTTTTTTATTTCCCATAGCCAGTCAAATATAGTACCGACAGTAAAACCAGATGCTACAATAAATTATAAAAAACTTTCAAATATAGATACGCTTATCAATGGATATATCAGCCGTAACTGGGTGAACGGCGTGGTAACTATTATTATAAAAGATGGAAAAGTGATTCAAAATAAGGGCTATGGATACAGTGATGTAGCGACCAAAACAGAGATGCAGCCCAATAGTATTTTTCGGATTGCGTCACAATCAAAAGCAATTATAAGCGCAGGAGTTTTACTATTGTATGATGAAGGGAAATTGTCACTTTCGGATCCTGTATCCAAATACCTTCCCGGTTTTGCTAATCCAAAAGTGCTTGATCAATTTAATTCCAATGATACCTCCTACACAACTGTTCCTGCAAAACGAAACATAACTATTAAAGATTTGATCACACATACCTCAGGCATTGATTATGCTGAAATAGGCACTCAGGAAATGAAGGCCATTTATGCAAAGGCACACATTTATTCAGGTCTGGGAGTCGTAAACCAAAACCTGATAGAGGCAATGAATAAACTGGGAGAACTGCCGCTGGCTTTTCAACCCGGGAGCAAATGGAGGTATGGATTGAGCATAGATGTATTGGGTGCAGTTATAGAAGTAATCAGTGGAACAGATCTTGAAACTTTTTTACGCAAAAACATTTTGAGTCCATTAGGTATGAATGACACCTGGTTTAATTTACCAGCCGATAAATCGAATCGCCTTACGGCTGTTTATATGGAGGATTCTTTAAACCACATTATGCCCTGGGATAAAAACCATTTAGGTATCAACCCGGACTATCCTTTAATCAACAAACATTATTTTTCAGGTGGTGCAGGGCTTTCTTCCACGGCGATGGACTATGCTATTTTTCTGCAAATGATATTGAATGGAGGGAGATACAATGGCCAACAAATTCTTTCAAAAAGAGTGGTTGCCATGATGCTGCATAACCAGTTGGATTTTACTTTTAATGGAACTAATTATTTTGGTTTGGGTTTTGAAATTGTAAGTGATAAAGGCAGTGCCAGCCAGCCGAGAAATGAAGGTAGCTTTGCCTGGGGCGGTTATTTTGGCACTACTTACTGGTGTGATCCAAAAGAGCGTTTGATTGCTTTATTTATGACTCAGCAAACACCCAATTCACATGGAGACCTGGAAAGAAAATTTGAGCAAATATTGTATGCAAGCCTTAAATAAATTTGCATAGAATAGAAATAATCAATTAAGCGCTTATTACATAGGTTAATAGATTTTATACTTTCACAACCAATAGGCACTTTCTATAAACAGGGCGATTTGTTAGAATTATTTATCTTGTGAAAATCAGGTAACCCAATTTTTAATTATTATACTTTAAACATGTGGACACTTATCACCGATTGCGGTAAACAATTAACCATTCATTCCAAAGTGAGGGAAAAGCAGGACGCTCATATTATAGTTTATCAAATCGTAGAAGTAGAATCAGATCAATATAAACTTAAAGTGATTGAAAGAAATAATTTGCCGGCGGCACAGGATGTACAAAACAAATTAAGCTGTCTTCAATTAAAAAAATACGCCTTTGAAGTGGAACAAAAAGGATAAATCGCAAAGTTTCATAAACATAAATAAGATCTAAATTTATGAATAGAAGACAATTTGTAGAAACAACGGTTACATTCATTGCAGCAGCTCCCTTCACAAGCATGGCATTGAAAACGAACAAATTTAAGCCGGTACGATTTGGCATTGTTACAGATATTCATTATGCCGACAGAACTCCCAACATCAATAGATATTATAAAGAATCAATTAATAAAGTGCGTGAATGTGTTGACCTCATGAATGAACAACGTGTTGACTTTTTAATTGAAATCGGTGATCTGAAAGATGAAGGTAATCCGCCAAAAGAATCGGATACACTTCATTTTCTTACAACTATTGAAAATGAATTCAAGAAATTTAAGGGACCTCTTTATCATGTGCTCGGCAATCACGACCACGATAGTATTTCAAAACAACAATTTTTAAATGGGATAACAAATTATAACTTTCCCAAGTCTCTAAATTATTACTCATTTAATAAAGGCTCCTTTCATTTTATTGTGCTGGATGCCAACTATACATCAGACGGTAAAGAATATGATCATGGTAATTTTGATTGGAAAGATGCTCATATTCCTCATCAACAGTTAGATTGGCTAAAAAAAGAGCTGAACAACCATAAAATACCTACAATAGTTTTCGTTCATCAGCAACTTGACGCTCCTGCTTTTGAGGAAAGCCATAAAATTTATTGCCCTGATAATGCAGATGCGGTGAGAAAAATATTAGAAGATTCAGGTAATGTAATAGGTGTATTCCAGGGCCATTATCATCCCGGCAGTTTTCATAAGATCAATAACATCTATTATTATACTTTAAAAGCAGTAATCGAAGGAAGTGGCCCTGACAATAATAATTATGCAATAGTCGAGATAGGAAAAGATTTAGTTACCCGTATAAAAGGCTTTAGGAAAACAGAATCCCAAACTTTAGTGTAATATAGTTAACCGCATTTCAGTAAATCTCATTCTACAATCTCACCTGGATGGTGTCGGATATTACGCTTAATATGTAAATGAATGAATGCACCCGAAATAATTAATTTGCCTCACCGGTATTTTATCATCAACAAACCCCGCAACATGGTATCGCAGTTTGTGAGTCCTGACAAAGTACGGCTTCTCGGCGATCTTGAATTTGCTTTTCCCGAAGGCACTCATGCTGTAGGTAGGCTAGATAAGGATTCTGAAGGGTTATTAATCTTAACTACTGATAAAAAAATAACACGTTTGCTATTCTCAGGCGAAATAAAGCATAAGAGAGTTTACCTGGTGCAGGTAAATGGCACAGTTAATCAGGACAGTTTACATCTTTTAAAGACAGGCGTGCCTATCCGGGTAGAAGGTGGTATAACATACACTACGCCAGTGTGCGACGTGAAGCTTATCGAAGATCCGACAACCATTTATCCGTTGACAACCCTTTGCGAAGAACATGGAAAACACACCTGGTTGTTGATAACGCTGTACGAAGGAAAATACCGGCAGGTAAGAAAAATGGTGGGTGCTATTCATCATCGATGCAAAAGGTTGATAAGAGTAAGCATTGAAGACCTTTTATTAGGCAACCTGCCTCCCGGTGGTGCCATACAAATAGAAGAGAGTGATTTCCTTAAAAAGCTAAAAATTAAAAAAATTAACGCTGTGATTTAGAAATTGGTATGATATTTATATAGTAATGAAACAACTATTCATCATTTAAAAATCGCAGCTATGAATCAAAACAAAAAATCATCAGTGCCTTTGTTATTAACAGGGCTTGCCGCTTTTGCTTTTTATAAGTATTCTAAATTGAGTGCTGATCAAAAAAAGAATATTGGAAGCACTATTAAGGAAAAAGGGGAAAGGATGTATGAGAAATACATACCTCAAAAAGTGAAAGATCTGATTAACGGGAATACACAGTACGAAGAAGTCTGATAAAAATCATTAGAACACTTTGCAAGATTTAAAATTTAACTTAAAAAAATTAAAGAGAATCCACTAAATCAGTCAGGCCGAAAACCCCATTGCAAAACATAATGATTGTAAAGGATGAATTTCTATATTCTATATACTAAGACATCTTGCCAGTATAAAACTTGCAAGATGTCTTTTTCTTTTAAGGCATTAAAATGAATTTATTTAATAAATCCCTTAATAAGATCCATCAAACCACCACCGCCATTACGCTGCTGCTGTTCCTGCGCGCCACCTGCCAATTTAGAAATAATATCTGAAATTCCGTTTCCGCCTCCCTGGTTACCACCAAGTTGATTTAATATATCCTGCAAGCCGCCTCCAGATTGTTGTGAAGTTGCTTCCGCTGCTTTTCCACCCGTTATAGAATTCAAAAGTTTATCTAAGGAAAAATTATTGTTGCCAGGGTCGTTAGTTTTATTGACAAGGCCATTAATTACATTGGGAATCAGGCTTGATGCTACATTATTAGCTTGTCCGGCTCCAAGATTAAATTTACTCATTAACTTTCCTGCAAAATGTCCTATCATCATACTTACAATAGGATTGCTAAGTAAGCCACCGCCCGATTGCTGTGTATTGCCGCCACTACCGAACAATGACAAAAGGTTTTGAGCACCTCCGCCGGCAACTATATTACGCAGACCAGATGCAACCGTATTGGTAGCTTCTGCTACAACGGCATCATTGTGTTCCTGAGGCACTTCGGCAGTGTTTGTACCAGCTTCCGTTGCCACACTCTTGACAAGATTGAATAATTCTTCTAACATAAAATTGATTTAAATGATTAAAAAGTTTGCTAAGGCAATTTAGCTTTAAATAACAGCTAAGCAATAAAAATATACTACACACGAGGCAGTCGTTTTAAAGTGTAAAATATTTCTCTTGTCTATTTATATATGAAAGTTGGTAGGAGAGTTATATTATTGAAAATAAATTTCTAACTTTCCCCCCGATTAAAGAAGCGGAAGTAGCTCACCTGGTAGAGCGACAGCTTCCCAAGCTGTAGGTAGCGGGTTCGAGTCCCGTCTTCCGCTCTTAATAATCCTACGTACCGATATTATAAAAATTACAAGGCTGTTTAAAAAAATAGTGAAGTAATATCTCTTTTATCCAATAAATACGATTTCTTTTACGTTTTTAGTTCTTTAACGTGGCATTAATCTTGAACATTATGCTTATACCTTAAAAAGTTCGTTCCTTTGCTAAAATTTTTGACAGATTGACAAGTGAAAAAAGTATATGAATAATAATTATTTCCTTAATGGGCCGGAAGATGAGATGGAATTTATGCCCATGATTCCACTGCATGAAGATAGTGACAATGGTGATGAACAAGTGATCCCTGCTGAGTTACCGCTGTTACCTTTAAGAAATACGGTTCTTTTTCCTGGCGTAGTAATACCAATTACCGTTGGAAGAGATAAGAGCATCAAGGCTGTTAATGATGCTTATAAGACTGACAAATTGGTAGGTGTGTTATCTCAAAAAGACAGTCAGGTGGAAGAGCCTACGGTGAGCGACTTGGTTGATATTGGCACGGTAGCAAAAATTCTCAAACTTATTAAAATGCCCGATGGCGGCACTACAGTGATCATCCAGGGCAGAAAAAGATTTAAGGTGGATGAGATCACTTCTGACGATCCGTATTTTAAAGCGAAAATATCCGTTCTTATAGATGATGAGCTTAAAGATGATAATGATTTTGATGCTATGGTTTCTTCTATAAAAGAACTGTCAGGCCAAATCATACAACTCTCTCCGAATATGCCCTCTGAGGCGACTATAATTTTGAGAAATATTGAAAACCCCGCTTTTTTAATACACTTTGTAAGCAGCAATCTGAACAGCAACATCGTTGAAAAACAGAAATTGCTGGAGATACAAAATATCAAGGCGAGAGCTGAAGTACTGTTAAACCTTCTGCAAACCGAATTGCAGTATGCAGAGCTGAAAAATAAAGTAACTAATAAAACCCGGTTAGAACTTGATAAGCAGCAAAAAGATTATTTTTTGCAGCAACAGTTGAAGGCAATTAAAGAAGAATTAGGGGGTGATAATGTGGCTGAAGTAAAGCAGATGCAGAAAAAGGCGGAGATCAAAAAATGGCCGGCACCCGCTAAGGATCTTTTTAACAAAGGAGTTGAAAAACTGGAAAGAATGCATCCTTCTACCCCGGATTATTCCGTGGTATATAATCATCTTGATCTCATGCTTGATCTGCCATGGGAAGATTATACCAAAGACCAGTATGATTTTAAAAAGGCAAAAAAAATACTCGACCATGACCATTATGGTATGGAGAAAATAAAACAAAGAATTCTTGAATACCTGGCTGTACTCAAGCTAAAAGGAGATATGAAAAGCCCGATACTTTGTTTTGTAGGCCCTCCGGGCATTGGTAAAACCTCCCTTGGAAAGAGTATAGCTAACGCGATAAATAGAAAGTATGTAAGAGTAAGTCTGGGAGGACTGCATGATGAAAGTGAAATACGTGGACATCGGAAAACCTATATCGGCGCTATGCCTGGGAGGATTTTGCAATCGATCAGGAAAATTAAATCTTCCAACCCCGTAATGATACTGGATGAAATAGATAAAGTGGGGACCGATTTCCGTGGTGACCCTTCTTCTGCATTACTCGAGGTTTTGGATCCAGAGCAAAACAATAATTTTTATGACAATTACCTGGAAATGGAATATGATTTAAGTAAAGTACTTTTCATTGCAACGGCAAATAATTTACAAAATATTCAGCCCGCGTTACGTGATCGTCTTGAAATAATCGAGCTTAGCGGCTATGCGATAGAAGAAAAAATAGAAATTGCCAAAAGACATCTGATACCAAAGCAAAAGGAAGCCCACGGGTTAAAAAATGTACCGTTTAAAATAAGCGATGCAGTTTTGGAAAAGATTATTGCAGATTTTACAAGAGAAAGTGGTGTACGCGAGCTTGACAGGCAACTGGCAAGTGTAATGCGTAAGCTTGCAAGAGAATATGCTGAAAAAGAAAAATTAAAACCTACCGTAAGTTTAAAAGATATAGAGAAAATTTTAGGCAAGTCTAAGTACAGCAACGAAATGTATAAAAGTGCGAATATGCCCGGAGTAGCTGTAGGATTAGCTTATACTTATGTAGGAGGAGATATTCTGTTTATTGAATCAACTACCAGTGATAATGGAAAGGGTGATTTAAAACTGACCGGCAACCTGGGGAATGTAATGAAAGAGAGTGCTTCTACGGCTTTAAGCTATTTACAATCGAACGCAAAAAAATATGGTATAGATCCGGCAGTGTTCTCTAAAAAGAATGTGCATATTCATGTACCTGAGGGTGCGGTTCCTAAAGACGGGCCGAGCGCAGGAATAACCATGATGACCGCACTCGCATCATCATTTACAGGTAGAAAAGTGAAACCATATCTTGCTATGACCGGTGAAATTACATTGCGCGGACAGGTTCTGCCGGTTGGTGGAATCAAAGAGAAAATTCTTGCAGCAAGACGGTCAGGCATACGCGAAGTTATCATGAGCGCTCAAAACGAGAAAGATGTCAATGAGATAAATCCCAACTATATTAAAGGGCTAAAAGTAAGTTATGTAAAAACGATGCAACAAGTACTGGATTTAGCGCTGACTTGAAAGTAATCCTTGTTGCCTATAACATCGTATATCATTCAACAGGTTTTAGATAATTTGTAATCTTCAAATTGAATACTTTTTTTAGATAAACATTCACAAAAGTTTTTGAAGTGTGCGTAGTCTATTGCCTTCAAAGTCTTAAAGATAGGATTAGATTTGTCAATCGTTGTTGTTAATGTTTCAAACTATTTTTAAGTGAAGGACGCACTTCTTACAATTATAACAATACTGGTTGCATCAGGTTCCTTTGCGCAACAAAAACATACCGTTAGCGGCACTATCAAAGACCAGAAAACAGGAGAAACTCTTATTGGTGCGAGTATTCAATTGTCAGGTAACACCGGCATAGGGGTATTAAGTAACAGCTATGGATTTTATTCGCTCTCTGCACCTGAAAATCAATACACTCTGATCGTCAGTTTTTCAGGTTACGAAAATGATTCTTTAAAGATTTCATTAACCAAAGACATTGTACACCAATTTGAATTAAAACCTGAAGGAACCGAACTGAGTGAAGTGGTTGTGGTTGCAAGAAGAAATGATAATATTACCCGGACATTGCCTGGCGTGCAAAAGATTTCTATTGAAGAAATAAAAAACGTACCGGTACTATTTGGCGAGCAGGATATTTTAAAGACCATTCAGTTGCTGCCTGGTATCAAATCTGGCGGAGATGGCTCTACCGGCTTTTTTGTTCGTGGTGGCGCTGCTGATCAGAATTTGATCTTACTTGACGAGGCTACTGTGTACAATGCATCCCATTTACTGGGTTTCTTTTCAACATTTAATTCAGATGCCATTAAAGATGTAACGGTTTATAAAGGTGACATGCCCGCTCAGTATGGTGGGCGACTGTCTTCTCTGTTAGACGTAAACATGAAAGATGGTAACAATAAAAGTTTTCATGTAAGCGGTGGCGTCGGCCTCATTGCTTCACGCCTGAATGTAGAAGGCCCCATTGTAAAGAATAAAGGTTCATTTATGGTAAGCGCCCGGCGGACTTATGCTGACCTGTTTTTAAAGCTTTCAAAAGATAGTTCTATCAACCGTAGTATCCTGTACTTCTACGACATTAATGCAAAGGCCAATTACCAGTTCGGGGAAAGAAACAAGGTCTATTTTTCTGCCTATTTCGGGAGTGATAAGTTAGGTTTCAGTAACCAGTTTGGAATTAAGTGGGGTAATACCACTACTACTTTCAGGTGGAATCATATTTTTAGTAGCAAACTATTCTCAAATACTTCTCTTATCTACAGCGATTACAACTATAATATCAGCATCAACCAAACTACCAATAAGCTTTCTATTGTTTCTAAAATAAAAGACCTGACTTTAAAAGAAGATTTGCAATATTATGCGGGCAATAAAAACAAGATTAATTTTGGATTCAATTTAACCAAACACACGTTCACTCCCGGCGAATTTCTTACCTCTCAAACATCGAGCTACAATTCATTAATTCTCCAGGATAAATACGCGTTGGATGGCATAGCGTATATTTCTAATGAATGGTCAGTATCAGACAAATTAAGGCTTAACCTGGGCTTGCGTTTATCCTCTTTTAATATTACAGGGCCAGGCGATTTCTATAGTTATAATAGCAGCGGGCAAACTACTGATACGTCAGTATATTCTTCAGGTAAAATTGTAAAATCCTATTTAAACCTTCAGCCTCGTTTTGCAGCTACTTACCAGTTGGATAAATTAAGTTCGGTCAAAATATCTTATTCGCGAAATGTACAAAACCTGCACCTGCTTACTAATTCTACCGGAAGCAACCCTACCGATTTGTGGATACCCAGTAGTAATAATGTAAAACCTGAAATTGCTGATCAATTTTCTACAGGATATTATCGCAATACCAATAACAATAAATTTGAATTTTCGGGTGAAGTCTATTATAAGTTTTTACAAAACCAGATAGATTATAAAAATGGAGCGGTACTGGTAGCCAATGAAACAGTAGAATCTCAATTAGTATATGGCACCGGCAGAGCTTATGGATTAGAAATTTATGCAAAAAAGAAACACGGAACCTTTACAGGCTGGATAAGTTATACTCTTTCGCGCACGGAACGTAAGATTGAGGGTGTTAATAACTACTCATGGTATCCCGCTACACAAGATCAAACGCATAGCTTTGCAGTTGTGGGCGTTTATAAGGTCAGCAAAAAGTGGACACTTTCTACTGATTTTGTTTTTAATACAGGTAATGCGGTTTCGTGGCCATCCGGGAAATACAACATAGAAGGAAATACCACTTTTTATTATACAGAACGGAATGGCTACCGCATGCCCGCTTACCATCGGCTGGATATCGGAGCTACTTTACAGGGAAAGAAAACGGAAAAATTTGATGGTAGCTGGACTTTTTCAATTTATAATGCTTATGGAAGGCAGAACCCTTATTTTATTCAGTTTCAAAATGATCCGGGAGATCCACAAAAAACCCAGGCTATTCAGTATTCGTTATTCAGATGGGTACCCTCCATTACATACAATTTTAAATTTTAGTTCAATGCATTTTATTATAAATAAAAATGTAATAATCTTTTTGCTTTTTTCTATTAGTGGTTGTAAAAAGGTGATAGACATCCATCTTAAGAATTCCGAAACACAAATTGTTATTACAGGCGAAGTAGATAACCGTCCGGGGCCATACGAGCTTAAAATAACAAAGACCATTGATTTCAATTCAGATAATAATTTCCCTCCGGTTTCAGGAGCCGTGGTAAAAATAACCGGCAATGGAGTTACGGATTCTTTAATAGAAACTTCTCCGGGAGTCTATTCAACAAGTATACTTCAGGGTAAGGCTGGCAAAACTTACAAGATGTTTGTTTCCATAGATGGCAAAGAATATACAGCTACTTCTCAAATGCCTAATCCTGTGCATCTGGATTCAATAGACTTTAGATCAGGGAGACAAGATGCATTATATGCTGTTGCTAATTTTCAGGACCCTGAAGGTGTGCCTAATTACTACCAGTTTGTAGAATATACCGACGGTGAGAAATTTAGAAATGGAAGAGGTAACTCAGTTTTTGATGATCGCTTGTCGGATGGAAGATATATCAGTCGTATCCTTTATAATGATAGTTCGGATATCAAATCCGGGATCATTTTAACTGTGCAGATGAATTGTATAGATAAAGATGTATATAATTATTTGAGTGAGTTATCGCAGGTATCAGGAGGTGGAGAAGGATTTTCAAGTCCTACGCCAGCCAATCCAACCAGTAATATAACAGGAGGAGCATTAGGCTATTTTAGTGCTCATACCACTAGTAGCCGAAGCGTAGTAATCCCTTAAAATGCACAGAAGTAAAAGACAGTTTTATTGTTACTTGATTTCCAAAGAGAGGAGTTGCTCTTTTTCAAAATAACCTTCCAGCAAATCGCCCACCATGCATTCTGCTGCCCCGGCCGGAGTACCTGTGAAGATGAGGTCTCCTATATTGATAGAAAAATAATTTGAAATATCGGAAACAATGCGATCAATAGAAAAGAGCATCTCTCCTGAATTAGCTTTTTGTACAATTTCTTTATTTTTTGTCAGAGAAAAATTAATATTCTTTTTATCAAATGAAGGCCCTATATCAATAAATTTTCCCACTGCCGCGGAGTTGTCAAATGACTTGGCTTTTTCCCATGGTAAACCTTTTTCCTTCAGTTCACTCTGAATATCACGAGCAGTAAAGTCAATGCCCACGGTAATTCCGTTATAGTAATTTGATGCGTGCTTTTCTTGTATGTATTTACCATTTTTGCTTACCCGTAAAACCAGCTCTCCTTCATAATGAAGATCGTTAGTAAATTCCGGGTAATAGAAAGGAGTATGACCTTGTACTAAAGCATTTTTGGGTTTCATAAAAATAACAGGCTCGTCTGGCATATCACTGCCCATTTCTTTGACGTGATCTGCATAATTACGTCCGATACAAAAAATTTTCATACTCCAATTAGGTTTTTTAGGGATTTCTAAGGACTATGCGAAAATATATAAAAACAAATTAAAAAAGAATAAATCTACAAATTCGGCACATCGAAATTTTTATTATTAATACTATTCATTGTTTTGTCAATTCCTATATGAGCAAAATCTTCGATGATCCCGATACATTTTTCAATTTTTAATTTTACAATCGGCAGCTCCTCAGGAAACCACCTGCTGAGGACATATTCTACTTGCATGCCTTTTGAAAAATTATTTCCAATACCAAATCGAAGTTTGGGATATTCATCAGTTCCAAGAGTTGCCTGGATATCTTTCAATCCGTTATGCCCTGCATCACTCCCTTTCTTGCGGAGCCTCAACTTGTCCAACGGTAAAGCCAGGTCGTCTACTATTACAAGAGAACTTTTGATCTCTATCTTTTCTTTGTCAAGCCAATACTTTACTGCCTTTCCACTAAGATTCATATAAGTAGTAGGCTTTATACAAACGAATATTTTCCCTTTAAATTTTATTTCAGCTAAATCAGCTAATCTTCCATGCTGAAAAAAACCATTATTTTTATTAACAAATGCATCCAAAACATCGAAGCCGATATTATGCCGTGTATGCGCATATTCAACTCCGGGATTACCTAAACCAACTATTAAAAATTTCGCCATATAAGCAAAGATAAACTGAATCCGGCTTTGTGTTTATTTACCAGAAAGTTCTTAATTCCAGCTATAATCTATTTACCGGACTTTACCACCTACGTAAATACTCGTTTATAAGACTCAGCAAACTATTATTTTTTTGGCAAATACACTGCGCACAAAAATAAGCAAGGCCATTCTTTAAGTGTGACTGCCGCTGCATATTTTTGTACCAGAAGTTGATTGATATTCAACGGAATTAATCATCACGATAGCTATCGGAATTGTTTCTTTTTTGTTGAATTCCAAAATGAAAAAGAATCAAAACAGCGATTAAATTCAATATAAAAGATCGTGCGAGTTCACGACCCAAACGTCTAATTCTAAAAAATTATATTGACCTGTAATGTGAGATACATTATTTCCTTGCGCTAGAATAGGTGACAAAGTGTATTTAATTTAAACGAAATGTCGTATTTTTTTAAAAAGAAAATGATACAATCTAAAAAGAGGAGGCCTTATACTTTCGAAGAGGATATATCATCCGTAGTAGAAGAGGCAGCTGTTCAATACGAAACACTAAGAGTGATATTAGGCGGTGATAAGTCAATAAAAAAAGCATTGTCCGGAGATTTTGATCTGATAAATATTTCCCGGACAGGTATAAAAAAGTCTACGTTAAAATCTCTCGCCGGCTATCTCGGTATCACTATGGAAACCATGAGCAACTTATTACACTCTTCTCACCGCAATATTCAAAGAAAAGATGAAGATGAATTGCTTGATACCTCAAAAACAGAAAAGGTATTGGAGCTGGCAGCATTTGCCCAGCGCGGTATTGAGGTAATAGGCAATAAGGAATCCTTTTCTGAATGGCTTCACAGTCCGCTGATATCCATCGGCAATAAAACACCGCTTGATTTCCTGGATACCTCATTTGGCATCCGGATGTTAACTAAAATATTAGGCAGATTGGAACAAGGTGTTTATTCATAATCTTACTTTT
Organism: Ginsengibacter sp.; assembly: GCA_039936595.1. GTDB lineage: Bacteria > Bacteroidota > Bacteroidia > Chitinophagales > Chitinophagaceae > Ginsengibacter. Next base: position 14,144 of record JBDTIC010000025.1, read on the forward strand.
TTTGATGGAATTATTTCGAATCACCCAGGAACGCTTTGCTGATGACCTCACCGGAAATTGTTCCAGACTTTTTGGAGGCAGATGGAACAGTGAAGGCACTTTTGCCGTTTACACATCATCGTCCCGATCACTTGCCCTATTAGAAGTGCTGGCTCATACACCAGCAAAAATGTTCAACGCAAAAAATTATCAACTCGTAACCTTGCGCGTCCCCGATAATATTATCGCTGAAGAAATTATATCCCCTCAATTACCTGTAGGCTGGGATGCGCCAGATGCCAGGTTATACACAAAAAAACTTGGTGATAAATTTTTTAAGGAAAATAAAAGTTTGATGCTGGCTACACCAGGCGTGCTAATGCATGAAGAGATTAACTATATACTCAATCCACTTCACTCAGAAATGAGAAAAGTGAAAATCGCTGGCAAAAGAA
>JBDTIC010000026.1:0-5421 GCA_039936595.1 Ginsengibacter sp.
TTGTTAATAAAGTAAGAGAAGAATCTCCTTTTCCGGAATTACCCGGTTCATTATAAAGATCCCATAAGAGAATACGTTTATCTTTTGCAAAATGGCCCATCACATCCTTCACATATTTTTCCAGGTCGGGGAAAATGATAACATCGTTGGAAGCCGGTTGCCCCGGATCCTGTACCCATCCGGAGTTATGAATCCCGGGTTTAGGATCAGGTTGTTTTCCTGCATGCGGTACTTTATTCCAGCAATCGTCAAAGAAAACAAACATCGTTTGAATACGATGCTTATCCGAGATAGCAAGGTATTGATCCATTCTTTTCTTGAACCCTACAGCGTCTTCCTTCCATGCAACGCTATGCAGATACACCCGCATAGTATTAAACCCGATATTTTCAGCCCATCCCAGTTCACGATCAATGGCCTGCGGATCAAATGTTTCTTTCTGCCACATTTCTAACTGATTGATCGCTGTGCTGGGAATGAAATCTGCACCCGAAATCCATTTATGTTCATTGTACCAGGCATTAGCCTTTTCGGCTGACCATACTCTCGATGAAGCGTCTGCAGAGTGTATTGGTTTTTCTTCCTTTTGGGTACAGGACAGTATCACAAGGAAAGACAACAACAGGAACAAACAACTTTTAATTTGCATACTTAATCGAATTGAGACTGCTATCCCAAACCAAAATGAATTTAAAAATGATTTTTTCTTATGATACACTTTATTTCCAGAGATCTTTTAAAAAGTGTTTGGGAAAAAAGATCTGTTTTGTTTAATACGCCAAAAATAAGCATTCAAGAGTAAAAAAATTTTTATTCATACGACCCCAAGACACCGAGCATACAAGATTTTCCAAAATAAGCGGCAATTTAAAGTAGACTATCAACGTTCTTAGGATCATAAACGGGCACCAATCGCTGGAGATGGAGTTATAACATTTTAAGCACTAAAATTAAAACAATATTAATAGTTTCACTAACGTGGTCAATGGTCCCCAAACCGCGTATTATTTGTAAATGTGAATAAAAAAAATTAACTTTTGTTTGCAATTCAATATAAGGTTAGCTATTTTTACTAACGATTTTAAATTATTCAACTACCCTAAAATTCAAAAATAATAAGTTTTAAATAAAAAAATCCATTGTAATCATTATTTTATGAGTCCTAATTTGAGTATATTTAACAAAGTTTTTGTTCTACCATACGCTCAGTGCAGTTGTAGTTAGTTTTTAACAAGTGTTTTGATATAGCGTCGCCGGGTATAACGATAAATAGTATTACAAGTGGTTCATAATTAAACTTTAAATTTTTTTAATATTAGTAATCTGTCTATAATGAATACCCAAAATAATTAGCATTAATTTTATTAAGAGAGTTATAGCAATCCTTCTAAATCAAGTGCTGACTATAAAAAAGAAAATCATGGAGAATATTTACACAGCCTATTCAAGGGACATTAACGGTAAAACTTTTTTTTTCGTTAAAAAGTACAATTTGTTTCCTGAATTTAAAGACTATCCGAAAATATTAGATAGCATGGGAATGCATACTGACTTTTATAAGGCATACCATCTTGCAAAAATTAATGATGAAGCAATTCTTCAAAAGTTGTTAAGTGAATTGCGTATTCTTCCTGAACCAACCAAAGTAATTCAGATGCATGGTGTTAGAGCAGTGACTCATACCCTTCTAAAGAATACCCATCAAGCTATTTTAAAATTAAGATTGGCAGGACTTAACTAAGTATTATTTTTAATGGCTTCTTTTTAAAATTAATTGATTATTCAATCTATTAGATAGGTTTATGTTTGCACTATGCCTTCTTTCAATAAACAGAGCCGTATTATAGTTACCTGCAGCAAACGACTTACCCCATTTCTTACGAAAGAGATTGTTGAGTTAGGATATACAGTAAAAAATTCTTTTGCCACAGGAGTCCAAATCAATGGAACTCTGAACGATTGTATTCATCTGAATCTAAATCTCTATTGTGCCAGCCAGGTGCTATTTTCTCTAAAGTCATTCCCTTGCAATAATCCCGATCAATTATATGAGACCGTTTCTCAAATACAATGGGAAACATACCTTCACAAAGACGGATATTTTTCAATAACAAGTTTTGTTGATAACAAGACGATCAACAATTCTTTATTTGCCAACGTGAAGGTGAAAGATGCTATAGCTGATCGATTTAGAGCGAAGTTAAATACGCGACCTGATTCGGGTCCGGATTTAAACAGGGCGGTGATCAATTTGTATTGGAAAGAAGATATTGCAGAAATATTTCTGGATACCTCTGGTGAAACTTTATCTAAACACGGATATCGCAAAATTCCAGGTAAAGCGCCTATGCAGGAGGCGCTTGCGGCTGCTACCCTTATTGCCACAAAATGGGATAGGCTGTCCCCCTTTGTCAATCCAATGTGCGGCTCTGCAACATTAGCCATTGAAGCTGCCATGCTGGCTACCAGACGTAAGCCAGGTCTGTACAGGGAAAATTATGGATTTATGCATGTCGTCGGTTTCGATAAGGAATACTATATTCAACAAAAGAAAAAATTAGCTGAACACATTCAGCTAGTTCCGGGATTAAAAATTATAGCCACTGATATCAGCGAAGATGCGATCAATATTTCCAAAATAAACGCTAATGCCGCCGGAGTCGGCGATCTGATAGAATTTAAAATTTGTGATTTTGCAGATACATCAATACCAGAAGACAAACCGGGAATTATTTTCTTCAATCCGGAATACGGAGAGAGGTTAGGTGATGAAATTGAACTGGAACACACTTACTCCCAAATAGGAGACTTTATGAAAAAAAAATGTCAGGGCTATTATGGTTATATCTTTACGGGAAATTTTAATCTTGCCAAAAAGGTAGGCCTAAAAGCAAAACGAAGGACAGAATTCTATACAGGTAAAATTGACTGTCGTTTATTAGAGTTCGAACTTTATGCCGGAACTAAGAAAATTTAAGACTGATATCTTTGCCACCTGTCATTTTACAGAAATTGGGTATGAGCATGGCATAAATCATCTGAAATAAAAATACCAGAACCAAATCTATAAGTGTTTAATAAGGCAACTATGCCAGGGGATTTGTCGTCATTTGAATTTCTGTAGAAGAAATGTAATCATGATATGCAGCCTTAAGCTTATTATATTCTACTGACAATATCTTCAGGAAAACTCTTTATGGATTATTTAAGGACAGGGTACCATTACTTATCTTCAAAGACAATATTTCATGTCGTAAGAATTGTGGCTTGAATCTCAAATCCTGGCAGGGTCGGTAAGGCTAAAAAATGCTCCTTGAGAGCATTTCTGTGCAATAGAACTATTTTTTGTAGCGTCACCTATCTAAAAATAGCAAGTGAATCTATCTTACATGTTTTGTTGATAATAAATTTTTAATTTGGCGTAAGTACCGGCCACTTATCATCTTTTTTACAGGCTACGAAAAGCAGAAGACCTAACGTAAAAAGAGAATTAAATATTTAAACGCTTTTATTATTGTTTTTATCAATTATCGATAAAAATTCCAGCCCGTAGCTGCTGTTGTATCTAGTAGGTATAAAAAAATAATAAACATTGGGACTGGAGTAAAAAAGACAAGTTTTGATTTTAGCCTTAAAAAAAATTAAACTACAGTCCGCTGCGGTTTGCTATTAACGATACCAATCCCATCAGAATATATTAATAAAAAATGCTGCCTTGGTATAGTTGAATTGTCCGGGACGCTTTTAATAACATTGCGAAAAATTTTAGAAAAAAAGTGGGATAGTTATAATAAGTCCTATCTTCCGCTTTTTATCAAAGTTTCTACATTAGACCTATTTGACTGATACCGTAAAATATAGTGAACAAGAGCTGGTGGCGCTGCTGAAAACTGGCGATAAATCTTCGTTTACCTATCTTTATGACAATTATTCCGGAGCCTTGTATGGTATTATTTTTAGAATTATTAACAACCAGGAATTGTCAGAAGATGTATTACAGGAAGCATTTTTAAAAATATGGAATAATTTTTCAAGTTACGATCCATCAAAGGGTCGCCTTTTTACCTGGATGCTCAACATCACAAGAAATCTTTGTATTGATACCATGAGAGGCAAGAGTTATAAAAAGCAATCAAAAATCCAAAGCACTGAAAATGTCGTAGATCATCCGAGCAGCAATATCGATGAAAACAATAAATTTGATGCGCTGGGAATACGCGAACAGGTTACCTTACTAAAGAAAAATCAAAAGCAAATAATCGACTTAGCCTATTTCGAAGGTTTCACGCAAGTAGAAATATCCGAAAGATTAGGCATCCCTTTGGGCACTGTGAAAACGAGAATGAGGACTGCGGTATCAGAATTAAAAAAATTATTACGAATCTAAATTGACCAAAGAAAAATTCATATTGTCCGGTTTGCTTGAGCTTTTCGCTACAGGAATTTCCTCTCCAGAGGAGACTGAAATAGTAGAAGGATTTCTTATTCAGTTTCCCGAATTGAAAGATGAATTGATTAAAATAGAAATGTCGCTTGAATCTTATGCACAGGCTCAGGCAATTGAACCACCTTCATCTGTAAAACAAAAATTACTCAATGAAATCTTCACTTCTACTTCTATAAAAGTAAATGAAGCTGCCCCGGTTATTGATATAACCAAGCAGAAAAGAAATATTCCAATGTTTATTAAATTATTGATTGCAGCATCAATTATTTTATTGATTGGAAGCTTTATTTTCAATTATGTCTATTACCATAAATATTTAAATACCAGCCAGGAACTGCAGGTTGCACAGCAAAAAATGGAACAGCAATCAAAATCAAATGAGGCAATGAGTGCCGACCTGAATGTGATAACCAATAAATATGCTCAGCCTGTTGTTTTAAAAGGAACCCCTCGCGCTCCGGATGCGCTCGCAAAAATATTCTGGCTTAAAAATACAGGGCAGGTTTATATTGATCCTTCTAACCTTCCCAAAGCGCCAGAAGGCAAGCAGTATCAACTCTGGGCTATTGTGGATGGCAAGCCGGTAAATGGCGGAATGATCCAAACTGAAAAAGGAATTTATCAGATCCAAAAAATGAAATCATTTGGCAAAGCCGAAGCTTTTGCTATTACACTTGAGAAAGCCGGTGGAAGTCCGGTGCCTACAATGGATGAAATGTTTGTCATTGCAAAAATGTAAACGCACATTTTCATCTTTCAACATTTAATTTTTAGCAGAATAGATAACAGGAAATGTAACATCTCTTGTTTGTCCGAATAAGCCACCCTGATACTTGATCTATTCATCACGATTACACCATAGCTAATTTCAGTATTTTATTTTCGGGAGTCACAACTTTCATTTTTTATAATCAACAAGATACTGATGCCCAACAACCAATAATAGGTTTGAATATGCATGGTGTAAAAGGCCG
>JBDTIC010000027.1:0-3846 GCA_039936595.1 Ginsengibacter sp.
CGATAGTTATCTGAATAAAATATGGTTTGAATTATCTGATATTCTAAACCTTCAGGCACATCAGAATAATAATCAGTCATCGTAGCCGGAATAAATAAAAGGTAATTATTTTTAAAAATTTTTTGAAGTAAAGTGATCATTGTCCCGGATTTCTAATTTTAGTAACACAAGTGAACACTTGCGCTAACACCAATTGTGACCTTGCTCTAAATTAAAGAGTCAGCAGTTGGTGCCGCAACCAGCATCAATTAGGCTGCAGTTGGCATTCCATCTATATTTACGTGCTGCCATTAGTTTCTCTCAACAAGGGTAAGGTGCGGTGTTTGCTTTTTAACTCAGTTATTTCTAAAGAGGGTACTATATACTATCGCTATTTAGCTGGCATTGAAGGGCGCACTTCGATCTTACTTGGCAGAGTACGCTGCGGCATTTTTAAAAGATCGGCTACCATCTGGCCAATATCTTCCGGCTGTATCTTCCATGCATCCTTCTCGTCAGGGGTGTGATTATTAAAATGAGTTGTCACAGAACCAGGCATAATGGTGGTAACTTTTATACCATGTTTACGCAGATCAAGCATGATGGCTTGTGAAAAACCAACCAGGCCAAATTTGCTGGCGTTGTAAGCTGCACCGTTTTCAAAAAAATTAGTACCGGCAAGACTTGCGATAGTGATGATATATCCTTTCGATTCTTTCAACGCTTCTATACTTGCTTTTACACTGTGAAAAACACCGGTGAGGTTGGTATCAATAGTGCTGTTCCAATCTTCTTCCGTTAGGCTTTCTATCGGAGCAAAATGTCCTACCCCGGCGTTAGCTACCAGTACATCCAGCCTTCCGAAGTGATCAAGTACTTTCTGTACAGCCGTTTTCTCACCAGCTAGTGTACTTACATCTGACTCGAGGGCTAATACCATTGATGGATCATTTGTAAGAGTATCAGCAGATTTTTTTGCTGACGAAAGATCGCGGCTGGTAATGGCAACTTTCATTCCCTGTTCAAGCAGTGCTTTTGCAATTCCGTATCCGATGCCTTTGCTTCCGCCAGTGATATAGGCGACATGATTTTTAAGTGTGGTCATATTAATTTTTTAAATGAATTTTTAATTACCTTTTCTTATTAACAAAAGTTATGCCTTTAGTTTTATGAGGACTTTTTACCTGGCTTTCTATCTTTCATACTGAAGAGCAACGGATATAGAATAAGAATTAAAAATGCGGATTACAACCTGTTGACGTGGACATCTCGCAAACAGATTTATTGATAGAAATATTTAAAAAAAAAAGTTAGTCAACTTTTGCTATTAATTGCAAAAAGGAGCTATTGCGGCGGTCACCGACAGAAGCTGGATTTTTTACAGATATTGTTTTTTATCATTTTTTAAAGTAAGCAGACATAAGGAATAAACTGCTGTAAGAATAACAATTTCAGTTTGTATTACTTAGTTTTGGCTACTTATCTTCTTTATGAAAAAAAGGAAAAGCGCCATACTTGTTTTTATTACCCTCACCATAGCTGCTGTGTTTCATTTAATTGATGCCTATCATTTTAATAGTATCTCCCCGATATTCTTGAGAGTATTACGTTGGATATTTATTGGCTCGCTGGTGCTCTTTGCTTTTTATAAAAGATCGCTCACTACCTGGATATTAACGAGCATGGTAATCGGTGTGGAAATAGGATTGGATTTCCCTGAGTTGGCAAAAAATTTAAAATTCCTTAGCAATATATTTTTGCGAATGGTAAAAACCATTATTGCCCCCATACTTTTTTCTACGCTCGTGGTGGGCATTGCCGGGCATTCAGACCTGCGGCAGGTGGGCAGAATGGGATGGAAATCCATTGTATATTTTGAAGTGGTAACCACCATCGCTTTGATCATCGGGCTTATCGCGATCAATGTATCGCAGGCTGGTGTGGGCATTCATATTCCACCGGGTTTTCATGAAGAATTACCCTGTACTACTCCGCAGACCTGGCAGGATGTGATACTGCATGTTTTTCCGGAACATATCATTAAATCCATGTACAATGGAGATGTGCTGCCGATAGTAGTTTTCAGTGTCATTTTTGGGATAGGACTTGCAATGGTAAAAGAAGAAAAGCGCAAGCCCATGTTGTTGTTTTCGGAAAGCCTTGCCGAAACCATGTTTAAGTTCACCAATATCATCATGCACTTTGCACCATTTGGTGTGGGCGCTGCTATCGCGGTTACTGTCGGCCATCTTGGGCTTGATATACTTTATTCGTTGGTAAAATTGTTACTTACCTTATATGCTTCACTTCTTGTCTTTTTAGGAGTTGTACTTTTTTCAATTGCTTATTTTTTACGGTTACCGGTGCGCCAATTCATTAGGGCAGTATCGGAACCGGTGGCTATTGCTTTTGCAACTACCAGTTCAGAGTCTGCTCTTCCTATCGCCATGGAGAATATGGAAAAATTTGGTGTTCCCCGCAAGATCGTATCTTTTGTATTGCCCACAGGCTATACTTTTAACCTGGATGGCACCACGCTATACCTGTCATTGGCAAGTGTATTTGTTGCACAGGCTGCCGGGATGCACATGCCGATAGAAACTCAATTTATAATGGGCCTCACCCTGATGCTCACGAGCAAAGGAGTCGCAGGAGTGCCACGGGCTTCACTCGTTATTCTCATAGGTACAGTAGGTTCGTTCGGCTTGCCACTATGGCCGGTAATGGCTATCTTAGGAATTGATGAGCTGATGGATATGGCGCGAACATCAGTAAATGTAATTGGAAACACTTTAGCCAGTTGTGTGATTGCAAGATGGGAGGGAGAATTCGATGATGAAAAGGCCCTGGCCTTTGTAGCGGAATGAGGTAATTTCTATTTTATTTAAAAAAATTTGTTGTTTCTTTGATTTCATTTACTACTTTGGTTTTGCTTTTTTATTTTACTATAAATCCTTACTCGCGTGGAGCTGTTGTATTTTCTGGGATTGGATATCAAAAACTTATTGAATCCTCAATTTTATATTGAGAATGGCGGTTTGTGGATGATTATTTTTATTGTATTTGCAGAGACGGGTTTATTCGCAGGCTTTTTTTTGCCGGGCGATGCGTTACTTTTTGTAACAGGTATCTACAGCGACCAGATCGTTACTGCTGCGCTTTTCCCTTCAAATAATGAATGGCTTGACCTGGGCGTTTTATGGTTATTGATCACTGTTGCCGGCATATTGGGAAACTTTGTAGGATATTGGTTTGGCTATAAAAGCGGGCCATATCTCTACGAAAGAAAAGATTCCTTCTTTTTCAAAAAAAAATACTTGAGGCAGGCGCATGATTTCTATGAAAAAAATGGAGGAGGAGCCATTATTATCGCACGGTTCATCCCCTTTGTACGCACCTTTGCACCCATTGTTGCAGGTATTGTAAAAATGAAAAAACAGAAATTTACGTTGTACAATATTATTGGCTGTATCCTATGGGTGGGCAGCATGCTCCTCGGAGGACATTTCCTGCAAAGATTCGTCGAAAAAGAATTTAATTTTGATTTAAAACAGCACCTGGAAGTAATCGTAGTGGGTATTATCATCGTTACTACTTTCCCGGTTATATGGAAGTTATTTTTAGGAAAAAAGAAGCCGAAGGTCGTTGGTTGAATTAGTGGATGATGAATGGCAAATGACTTATCACTTTAGGGTTTTACTTATTTATTTTTTATCGATTGCGTAAATAAGTTTTCACAAGGTGCGGCTATATCGTAGTATTCCACCCAATTGTTCTTTAAAAGAGCCACATGGCGTTTATTCAGGATATCAATGATCTCCTTTTTTAAATGACGTGTTCTTTTTCTTTTTTAATTCCAGTGTCTTT
>JBDTIC010000028.1:0-6877 GCA_039936595.1 Ginsengibacter sp.
TTCCTAAGCTTATCAATGGCGAAAAGGTATTACCAGTTATTCCATCAATGGACAAATAGGCTATAAAGGCGGAAAAAAAGTCAATTCCAAAGGCCACATATACCCATTCCTTAATACGCATATTAATCGGAACAATAAGTAAAATTCCTCCAATCAGGTGGCCAATACTTAATTCCCATCTGAACCACTCGGGCAAGCCAAGATGCCTCATACCTTCTTTAGCCATTTCACTGTTTATGAAAAATACGCCGGATAATTCGAAGAGAGCGATAAGCCCTGTAGAGATCCAGTAAATGATTTTATATTTTTTGTTTTGTTTATTAATGCTTGCTGTTTCCATAAATCTTAATATTAATGTTGCGTTTCTGTATAATTCAGCATCCAATTCACTCCAAATTTGTCAGTAAGATTTCCATGCCAGTCACCCCAGAATTCTTTCTTAAAAGGATGAGCGGCTTTGCCACCTGCAGCAAGCGCATCATACAATTTCTGGCCTTCTTCCACACTATCCGTATGTATTGAGATATAAAAGCTGTTTCCTTTTTTAAAGGCTTCATCATTGCATACATCGCTGGCCATTAATACGGTACCATTTTCCAATGGTAATGCGATATGCATAATTTTTTCTTCCTGGCCCTCAGCAAATGGCATGCCTTGCGCATCTTTCATACGCATAACCATTCTGAATTCACCGCCAAATATGGATTTGTAAAAGTTGAAGGCTTCTTCTGTATTACCGTTGAAGTTTAAATACGGATTCACTGCTTTCATGATTTTTTATTTTTTTGATGAAAAATTATTACATTATTTCGTTTGTAGAATTCACAGGGAACAAATTTAATTTATCGGTTTTGATTCTTTACAGTGTCAATACGACAATTTACAGGGGTAATTGCGACAAAGATTTTTGCAGTCTTTTTCAGCACAGTCGTTTCGTCCGGTGCTAAGGATCGTTAAGAATATTCCGTGACCGTGGTCCCTAAATTAAAATTCCAATACTTTAATATGTAAGTATTACTAATTTACACCTTGTCAATATGATTAATTAAAAAAAACAAATGGCCGTCATTAAATACTTTTTCTTATGTTTTTTATTTTTCCCTGCAAAGTCTTTATTTTCTCAAAATGCTATCCTGTCACCACAAGCTTTTAAGCATTATATTGATACCTTTAATAATGATGATAATGAATTATATAAACAGTATTATCCAAACAAGACTGCCTGGAAATTTTTGAAAGAGAATATTCCACTATTTGAATGCCCTGACAAAGAATTAGAAAAAACTTATTATTTCAGGTGGTGGACATTTAGAAAGCATATAAAGAAAACATCAGATGGTTTTGTTATTACCGAATTTTTACCCCCGGTAAGTTGGGCAGGTGAACACAATACGATAAGTTGCGCTGCAGGCCATCACTTTTATGAAGGCCGGTGGCTTCATGATCCTGTTTATCTTACTGATTATATGAAATTCTGGTTAAATGAATCAGGAGATGCTATCAGGAAATATAGCTTTTGGGCTGCTGATGCATGGAAGGCTTTTTTATCTGTACATCCTGAGAAAAAAAATCTCGACAGTATCCGGGATAAGTTGGTTCATAATTATTATAAATGGGAGGAGACACACAGAGAAAATAAATGCCCACTTTTCTGGCAGGTTGATGGTGCAGATGGTATGGAAGTAAGTGCAGGTGGACAATGGGCCAATAATGGTATTCCTTCACATAATTATAAGGGGCTTCGGCCAACTATCAACAGCTATATGTATGGCGATGCGGTAGCTCTTGCAGCAATGGCAAAGATGGCGGGACTTAGTGGCTTAGCTGACACTTTTAATTCAAAGGCGACTGTTATAAAATCAGCAATGATACATACTCTATGGAGCGATAGCCTGAAATTTTTTAGTTCAATTCCGCTTCAGGATAAAAATGCAAACATACTACCTGTAAGGGAGCTTATAGGTTTTGTACCGTGGTATTTTAATATGCCGGATGATGATACCACTTATACTAATGCATGGAAACAATTGACGGATCATCGCGGATTTATGGCAAAATGGGGTCCTACTACGTGTGAACAACGAAATACTTATTTTTCAATATCTTATGAAAATCATGAATGCCAGTGGAACGGACCTTCCTGGCCTTATGCTACTTCACAGACGCTTACAGCAATGGCAAATCTTTTAGATAATTATACCAGTAAGCCCGTGACTGCTGACGATTATTTAAGTTTACTCTCTGTGTATTCAAATAGCCAAAGAAGAAAGCTGGAAAACGGAAAAGTAATTCCATGGATTGATGAAAATATCAACCCATACACAGGCGACTGGATCTCACGTACCCGCCTTAAAAACTGGCAGAGTGATTCCTGGCCAAAAAATAAAGGAGGAAAGGAAAGAGGAAAAGATTACAATCATTCCACTTTTTGCGACTTAATTATTTCAGGACTGATCGGATTAAGGACATCTCTAAAAGATACTTTAACGATCAAACCACTTATCACCGCTGACAAATGGGATTATTTTTGCCTTGATAATGTATTATATCAACATAAAATAATAACGATTTTATATGACAAGACGGGAAAAAAATACAATAAGGGGAAAGGTTTTAAAATATTTGTGAATGGTAAAATGATTTATTCTTCACCATTAATCAATAAAGTGTCCATTGCCATTTAACGTTAAAACGAAAACCAATATGATATAATCATCCTGATTCCCACAGTTATTAAATAGTGAGTTTAAAAAATATCTTCGCATTTTCGTTCTTGTGTATTTTCAGTCGCAAATATCAGCGACCAGAAAAGGTTTCAAAGCAAGTTATGTAACAGGTAACAATCGAAGATGCATAAACAAGAGTTTTTGAATACATGAAAATGTACTACCCTACTCAGGAATTATTTTCTTCACTGGACTGTTAATCTTTCTTTTAAATAAGCACAAACAAAAAGATTCAGCCTTACAAAAAAAATTGATTCTTATTTGTTAGTCTAACATAATTTTGTCCGTTATTTGAAAGCCACCTCATGTGCACCATTTTTAAAAGATCAGGGGAATGAATTCGAATTACTCTTACATAAAATAACCACTACCAAATATATATTTTTATGTGTTTTAAGCGTTTACAAATTACATTGTATTTTACATTCTTATTAATTGTTGGTTCATGTGTGAATCATGCTGATAGCGGCTCTCAGATAATAAATACACCAACCGTTACCTCATACATTGATGGCCGCCCTGCGGCCAGGTATCGCCTTGACGCGAAAGATCAGGGGGTAGTCCTGAGGTACGGTAACGCTCCCGATAGCAGCGACTACCTGGGAGCCCGCGATGTTTTTGTATTTGAAAACAAAGGAACCTATTATATGCATTACGACGGAGCCGGGCTAAAAGGGTGGTTGACTTGCCTCGCAACAAGTTCTGATTTGGTAAATTGGGTTGTTAAAGGTCCGGTTCTCGACTTCGGTCTTCCAGGTAGTGACGATTCAAAGTCGGCCTCTTATGGAAGTGTTTATTACGATGGTACAAAATGGCACATGTTCTACGTTGGCACTCCAAACACAACAAAAGCACCTAACTTAATACCGGCATTCCCTTATCTTACCAGGAAAGCGGAGAGCGATTCACCTGCAGGACCCTGGAAAAAACGATATGATATTATTCCCTTTTCAACAAAAGAAGGAAGCTACTATTCGTCAGCAGCCAGCCCGGGAAATATTATTAAACAAGGAGATGAATATTTGATGTTATTTTCTGCTCAATCGGGGATATTTTCTGGTAAAGTTACGCGTACGCTGAGTTTTGCCCGCACCAAAAATCTTGATAGCTCCTGGACTATTGACAGCAGGCCTTTTCTACCTATTGGAGAGCAGATCGAGAATTCTTCTGTGTACTACGAACCATCAAATAAAACATGGTTTGTATTCACCAATCACCTGGGCATTAAAAAAGATGGATCCGAATATGCAGACGGTATCTGGGTGTACTGGACCAAAGATATCAATCAGTGGAATTCAGAGGATAAGGCGGTAGTTCTGGATTCGAATAATTGTAAATGGAGCAGGCCTAATATAGGATTACCTTCTGTAATTCAAGTTGGTAAAAGGTTAGCAATTTTTTACGATGGTAATACGGACAGACCGGTGCCACCAGGCAGTGATGGAAATATGCGCAGAGATGTCGGATTAGCATGGCTGGAATTACCGCTGCAATTACCGAAAGGAGAATAATATAGCACAGATTTTAACAGTTATCATTAAACAGGACAAAGAAAACTTCTCCAATTGAGAATATAGACAAGATCCATAATCATAAGTCTGAACATTCTGAGATGCCAGGAGACAATAATATCCGGGGACTGTTGATTTTCTCTGCAAGCTCAGATTAATTTTTTTTAAACATTTTCAATTATCATCTGAACCTTTTTTCCTAATAGGATTAGTCGTTTAAGTCGTAAATGTGGTGGTGAATGCATTTAAGTTACATTTAGTCTTGCCATTCTTTGGGATAATTCATTTTTTTTGCTTTTTCTTTTGCCTTGATGCAAAAGAAACAAAATTCCCGAATAGCGGGATGTTCCACAAGGACAACCCGATCGCTCTGCGCGTTTGTCCGGCCATCCCACCTCTATTCCGCAATGTTTCTATTCAATATCCATGCTTTTTAATTATTTAGGAACTTAATTTTTTGCTCACTAAAATACTGGTGAAATTTTTATAGATTAGCTTTCATTCAGGTCATTACGACCAAAGTGCTTAATTCTATTTCCTAATTCAATTCTTTCTAACAAAGATTCATGGTTTTGATTTTCTCCATATTTTCTAAAGATCTGAATTAGAGGGTTATGTATATACATGTATCAATAGTTCCGATGATTTTATACCAGAAGAAAAGCAGGCATATTTTTATTCAGCAAACAAGACTTATTACGGTCAACTTCGCATAAATCCACTTTTTAAAAGGTACTAAGCTGAACAGTTATGATTTTTTAGACTTATTTTTACTCATCGTTATAAAACAATATGGCACATATTAAATTATTGAATGAGCAATTGCCGGGAATAGTTGGCCTGTTAAATTTCCGGCCTGCAACTGCTAAACCGCTTGGAGAATTAGCTGAAGTATTATTAAGAGGCCCATCTTCTCTTTCAAGCGGTGAAAGAGAGGTCATTGCTTCTTATGTTTCATGGAAAAATGGATGTCATTTCTGCCATACTTCTCATGGTGCTTCAGCATCCCATCATCTCGGCACCGGGCTTTCCCTGATTGACGATATTAAAAAAGACTTTCAAGAAACAAATGTTACTCCCAAATTAAGAACCCTTTTAGACATAGCGGCTAAAGTGCAGGAAAGTGGCAAATCTGTTCTTCCGGAAGATGTGGCAAAAGCAAAGGAACAGGGAGCAACTGATATGGAAATACATGATACAGTATTAATTGCTGCCGCATTTTGTATGTATAACCGTTATGTAGATGGATTAGGAACCTGGGCTCCAAAAGAAAAAGAAGCATACGATGAAATGGGCTACAAGATGGCTCATGAAGGATATCTTTAACCGGAAGGAGTCTGAGAGGAATTTAAAAAATTTATACTCTTATATTCTGAAAAGTGTACGCAGGCTCTGTAATTAAAAGGGCTTCAATTGATCGTTGCATGCGTTAAAAGAAATTTGAGAGTCGATAAATTGGTTAAAATATACCGGAAAACAAATTGGCTACATTTGTTTTATTAGGTTAATTAACTCCAAAAAAATTTTAAAAATGAATACCCCAACTCAACCTGTGAGCGACTTTGTAAGCCTCCTTGATAATAGCAACAACATTATATTTAACATGACTCCTGAAGAAGCTTCTGCCGCTATAATATCCGGTGATGCAGCACAGGTGAGAAAAATAGAGGGTCAATTTGCGATAGTAGAACAAGTAGGCAAGCATGTATATATGGCGCGTTCCATTGGAAGGCCCATGCGTTATTTTCTCGCTAAACAGGTGTCGGGGCCATTACTTATCGTAGCAGAACGAATTGATGAAATTTACAATTATTTAAAAACAAAGGGACTTCATACCCAGTTTCACCCTTCTTATACAAGGATGGTACCTGCACACTATGTAGTGCAGTTGGAAGTAATAGGTTGTCCGGATCCTAATCCTGTTTATACACGATTTTTCGAGCCCAAAAGAAACAGCTTAACTAATGACCTTGACGAAATCGGCAAAACTTATATTGGAGCGCTGGCTAATGAGTGTCAAAAATGGCTGCAGTCAATACCTCCGCAAGAACCTATAGGCGTATTATTTTCCGGAGGAATTGACAGTGGCTCGGTGTTCTTAGTGCTTTATCATCTGATGCTAAAGCTTGGGCTTTCGCCACAAAGGCTAAAAGCTTTTACACTTTCTGTAAACAATGGCCCTGACACTGAACAGGCTCACCGTTTTCTCGATCAACTGGGATTGTCGATTTTCCTGGAAGTTGTGGATGTGCCACAATCTGCCCTCGACTATAAAGAAGCTATAAAGATCATTGAAGATTACAAACCTCTTGATCTTGAATCTGCCACCATGGCTATGGCCTTGAGTAAGCAAATACGGGAACTTTATCCTGATTGGAAATATCTGGCAGATGGAGATGGAGGAGATGAAAATTTAAAAGATTATCCTATACAGGCAAATACAGAACTCACTATCCGAAGTGTATTAAACAATACGATGCTTTACCAGGAAGGGTGGGGCGTTGATAAGATTAAACATTCATTGACTTATTCAGGTGGACAAAGCCGCGGGCATGTACGCTCTTATGCCCCGTGCCAGTTATTGGGATTTCAGAGTTTTAGTCCTTATGCATTGCCCAACGTTATTGAAGTTGCAGAAGG
>JBDTIC010000029.1:0-6999 GCA_039936595.1 Ginsengibacter sp.
GAAACCATACGATTTCAGGAAGGAAAATTGATCAATTTAAATTTCCATTTTGAGCGTTTCTTCTACGGCCTGGATATTTTGCAGTTTGTGCTGCCCGATTTTTTTTCTCCCTCTTTCATCGTCGAAAAAATAGGTGAACTATTAAAAAAAAATAAAAATGGTAAATATGCGAAGATTAGGCTGATGGCCTTTCGCGATGAAGGACCCATCTTCGGTTCGGCACATACTAGTCTCAGTTATATCATTGAGACAGAATCTCTTGATGCGCCTAAAGTATTGATAGGAGATGGATTGGTAATAGATGTTTTTCCGGAGGCACGAAAAAGTTGTGATCGTTTTTCTAATATAAAATCTAATAATTATTTGCCTTCTGTTATGGCTGGTTTATATGCTCAAAAACATCAGCTGGATGATGCCGTTTTACTGAACACAGAAGGAAGGGTTTCTGAAACTGCAATTGCTAATCTCTTTATTATAACAGGAACTATTATTAGTACACCTGCTTTGTCAGAAGGATGTGTAGCAGGAACCATGCGCCGATGGATGCTGGAAAAATTTTCCTTAAAAAAATATGCTATTATTGAAAAAAATATGGCCGTTGAAGACATTATGAATGCAGATGAAGTTTTTTTAACCAATGCTATTCAGCAGATTCGATGGGTAAAAAGTTTTAGAGGCAAGCATTTTGGAAATAAAAACGCAATATCTGTTTATAATCATATTTCAGAAAATATTTTGTGAATCAGCGCTAGTCTATTGTCACTCTTTTAGCTGTAAATTGTGCACTGTTTTATAACTCATCAATTATCATTTTCCTTGACTTACGAAGAAGCCATTCACTATCTCTACAATAAGCTCCCCATGTTTAGCCGTAGCGGAGCAAAGGCCTATAAAGCAGATCTGAAAAATACAATTGCGCTGTGTAACTTTTTGAACAATCCCCAGGATAGAATTAAGACTATACACATTGCGGGAACCAATGGTAAAGGGTCGGTGAGCCACATGCTTGCTGCCATATTCCAGGAGAACGGATATAAGACCGGACTGTATACATCTCCTCACTTAAAGGATTTTCGTGAAAGAATAAAAATAAATGACAGGATGATTCAAAAGGATTTTCTGTCCCAATTTGTAAAGAAAACAAAAGCTATTTCTGAAGAAATAAATCCGTCTTTTTTCGAGCTTACGTTTGTAATGGCTCTTGATTATTTTGCGCAGCAGGAAGTAGATATCGCAATCATTGAAACCGGACTTGGAGGAAGGCTGGACAGTACCAATGTAATTACACCAATTTTATGTGTCATAACGAATATAAGTTACGATCATACGGATATATTGGGTGATACCCTTGAAAAAATTGCTTATGAAAAGGCGGGCATTATCAAACCAGATGTTCCAGTAATTATTGGTGAGTATCAACCTGCAACAAAAAAGATTTTTGAAGAGAAGTCAACAGAAACACATTCTCCTATCTTGTTTGCACAGGAAGAATTTGAAATTGTATCAGCCGAGTACAACATAAGTTATCTGGATATAGAAGTGCTGGATAAAAAGCTGAAGCACAAAAGTGCTTATCGCCTTGATCTTAATGGACTTTATCAGCAAAAAAATATACTGCCCGTTCTAACTGCTGTTGATCTGTTAAAAAATACTTTTTCTTTAAACCATGAAAAGGTGAAGAACGCACTTTCAAATGTAAAAAAGCTAACGGGACTCCATGGCCGATGGGAGGTCATTCATGAAAATCCAACAGTGGCGCTTGATGTAGCCCATAATGAGGATGGAATAAAACAACTGGCTAACCAAATCAATCTAACAAAATTCCAGCAACTGCATATTATTTTTGGAATGGTAAAGGATAAGGATATTGGAAAAGTTTTGGTTCAGCTTCCAAAAAATGCAACCTATTATTTCACCAAAGCTCAGAATCCAAGAGCCTTACCGGAAAATGAATTACGGCAACAAGGTATCAATCATGGACTCTATGGCAATGCTTTTGCAGATGTCAACCTGGCTCTTAATCAGGCGATGAATCATGCTTCGGAAAGTGATTTAATAGTTGTCTGCGGAAGTGTATTTGTGATTGCTGAAGTTGACTTTTAGAATTATAATTCACCCATCGCTTTCAGAGCATAGTACACACAACAAGTATGAAGGGCTTGAACAATTTTATTTTCGAGAAAAAGACTTTTTAATTTTTCAACGGATATTTTTTCTAATGCCAGTTCTTCATTTTGATCTAATTTTTGTACGCCCGTTTCTTTGCCGCCCTCAGCTAAAAAAAGATAAGTATAGTTCTCAAGTACGCCCGGGTTTGCGGAAACTCGTCCTACAGGCGTGATAGAAGAAAATTCATATCCTGTTTCTTCTTTTAGTTCCCGTTGTATGGCTATTTCAGGGGTTTCATCTTCGTCCACGAATCCTCCGGGAATCTCTAAAAGAGTTTCGTTAAGCGGATGCCTGTACTGTCGTACCATTAGTACCTCACCTCTTTCAGAGATGGCTACCGCGCAAACAGTAGCTGGCAATTCAACTACAAAATATTCTTCTATAATTTTTCCTTCAGGTGTTTCACATTTGTCCTTGCGCGCAGTGAAATAGGGGTGCCTGCTTAAATATTCGGTGGATAATACCTTCCATTTCATATCATTTACCATCATAGTATTTTTAATGTTGATTAATCCCATTTCATTCTCTCACGAAGTTTTAAAATGTGGGCTGTGTGATGTTTCCCATGCCACGCGTAAGATTTCAAAATTTGCCATAAGCTGATTTCTACTTTTCGTGCCGGATGGTAAATTTGTCTCTGCCACTGCGTTTCAGTCATATCTTCCATGCATTGACACCACCGTGAGTGAAGTGCATGCAGAAGTGTTATGGAAATATTTACGGGAACTTTTTGGATATCTGGCAGATTTGCCCATTTATCCTGGTCATACGGTTTTATAACGGGTTTGTGTTCAGTTAAACCAAGTTTAAATCTTATATACGCATTGATATGGCTGTCAGCAATATGATGTATTAATTGATTTACCGTCCAGCCACCGTTCCGATATGGAATATCCAATTGAGCTGCATCAAGATTTTGAATCGCATAGTCTAACGAAACAGGCAACAACTTTATTTCTTGAATTAACCGTGATTTCCATGGTTCATTATAATCTTCGTAATAGCCTTCCTGATTTTCTTCTTTTCCAATCGGAAAACGCAGTTCAGTATTAAGAGACATAGATAATTATTGATTCACAATGCTTAGTAATTCAATTTCAAATATAAGAGCCGATCCACCAGGTATAGCCCCGCCTGCACCCCTGTCACCATAAGCAAGATCTGAAGGAATAAACAATTTCCACTTGCTTCCTACCGGCATAAGTTGCAAAGCTTCCACCCAGCCTTTTATCACTCCCGAAACAGGTATGGTAAGTGGTTCGCCCCTTTTATAAGAATTGTCAAATTCTGTACCGTCTATCAAACTGCCAATATATTGAGCCTTAACAGTGTCTGTGGCTTTAGGGATGGTTCCGGTGCCTTTGGTTATTATTTCATATTGCAAACCGCTCTGTAAAGTAACAACACCAGTTCGTTTTTTGTTTTCCTCTAAAAATTTTGTTCCTGCTTCTTTGGAAGCGCTCGTTTTTTTACTCATAAATTCCTGTAATTTCTGTTGAATTTTCATGTTGCTTTCTTCTTCTGTTATTAATAATTTTTTGTCATTAAATACATCATTAAATGCTGTGTTTAGGTACTCGTTGTTTATTTTTTCTACGCCTTGCATTTTGTAGTACTCTGCAACCTGCACTCCGATTGAATAACTCAGGCTGTCAATAGATGTCATTGTAACTGTTTTCTTAACCGGGGTCGTAGTAGTCTTGTGCACCGGTTTCTTTGATTGTGAATACGCCGCTGTTATAATAAACGGTAAAATAAAAAATATTCTTTTCATAGTTTTCTATGGTTTGTTTCATTAAAAATATTGGGCGCAAATATAACTTAATCTTCTCTCAAATCTTTTCCTGTTAAATTGATAAAAACATCTTCAAGATTAGCAGCCTTGGTTTCTTTGGGCCTTTCAAATCCCGAGGCTACAAGATCGTCTATCAACTTATCGGGAGATTGCAGAGCAATAATTTTTCCTTCATCCATAATGGCAACGCGGTCGCATAAATATTCTGCTTCATCCATGTAATGAGTAGTGATGATGACAGTAGTACCGTCCTCCCTGATCTGCCGTATTAGTTTCCACAAGTTGCGCCGAGCTTGCGGATCAAGGCCCGTAGTAGGTTCATCCAAAAAAATAATTCTTGGTTTATTTATTAAGGTGGTAGCTATGGAAAATCGTTGTTTTTGTCCGCCACTCATTTCTTTGTATTTGTTCCTGGCCTTATCACGAAGGTTAACCATATCGAGCAGCTTATCAGAATCTACATGGGTATTATATAATCCGCAAAAAAGATCAATCAGCTCGAGCAGATTAAGCCCAGGGTAAAAGCCTGATGCCTGCAACTGAACGCCAATAATTTTTTTGATTTGGGCCGCCTCTTTATCCAGGTCAAAACCATCCACTGTGATGGTGCCTGAGGTTTTGTCCCTAAGCGTTTCTATTATCTCAAGAGTGGTTGATTTTCCTGCCCCATTAGGGCCAAGCAGGCCAAATATTTCTCCCTCAGTTACTTCAAATGAAATTCCTTTCACAGCCTCAAATTTGCCATAATTTTTTACAAGATCTTTTACTGAAATAATTGTACTCATTTTTAAATTTCACTTATTTTATTGTAGGGGAATAGTGTACAGATAGCTATCGGGAGGTGAGTTGTGATTATTCGGTTGTAAATATGTTGCTCATTAAGTATTGCCCATTTGTAAATGCCTGCGGACTGACCTACCAGGTACCGACCTCTTTGCTTATTTTCGTTCATCGCTCATTGTTGGTTGCTCATTCTCTGCAAGACAAGTCTCTAGCTCTTCCATCATTTTTACGCTGCCAATAAAAAAAGGAGTTCTCTGGTGTAATTCGGTTGGAACTATATCGAGTATTCTCCGGTGCCCGTCTGTCGCTTTTCCCCCGGCTTTCTCCATCATATAGGCAAGAGGATTGCATTCATATAGTAGTCTCAATTTTCCATTTGGTTTCTCCAAAGTCCGGGGGTAGAGGAAAATACCTCCTTTGATTAAACTGCGATGAACATCACTGACCATGCTGCCAATATATCGTTGCGTATAAGGACCTCCGTTAGTTTTATTTTTTTTCTGGCAAATGTCAATATATTTTTTCACTTGCTCGCTGTAGCTAAAAAAATTACCATGGTTTACGGAATAGATTTTTCCTATTTCCGGGCACATAATATTAGGATGGCTTAAACAGAATTCACCGATAGACTGATCTAACGTAAAGCCATTTACGCCTCGTTTTGTTGCATATACCAGAATAGTTGACGATCCATAAATAATATACCCGGCTGCTACCTGCCTTACACCCGCCTGTAAAAAATCTTTAATAGAGACAGGGCTGCCCTTTTCCGTGACCCGACGGTAAACGCTGAAAATAGTGCCAATTGAAACATTTACATCAATATTGGTACTGCCATCCAGTGGGTCGTACATACATATATACTTGGAGTTTCTGCTGATATCATCATCAAAAATTACCACATCGTCTAATTCTTCACTTGCAATACCTGCACAATTAATGCCATGACGCAATACACCTGTAAGTTCGTTATTAGCGAATTCATCTAATTTTTTTACTTCTTCTCCCTGTACGTTCATCGTACCTGTATCTCCAAGAATATCTACTAAACCAGCTTTGTTGACATCTACGTTAATCCGCTTTGCAGCCAGACCTATGTCTCTAAGAAGTCCTGCAAGTTCACCTGTAGCTTTTGGAAAAGCACGCATCTCTCTTATTGTGAATTCGTCAAGTGTTAGTACATTTCTATTTACCATGTTTATTAGTTCACTTTAATAATACGCACAAAAATAGAGTAATTATTGGTTTAGTTGCTGCTGTTTGCTTGTTGCATAGCGTTTCAATTTAATGGATTTAATAGTCAAGGCGTTGATCACAAATTGAGATAGTATTTATACGTAAGAAAATGTGGTTCATACTAATATTATTTAGCGTTTATTTCCTTTTCATACCGTAAAAATGTCTGTATAAGATAGCGTATTAATGCGCTTAATA
The DNA here is from genome assembly GCA_039936595.1 of Ginsengibacter sp. Lineage (GTDB taxonomy): Bacteria > Bacteroidota > Bacteroidia > Chitinophagales > Chitinophagaceae > Ginsengibacter. The sequence continues at coordinate 6,182 of JBDTIC010000029.1, forward strand.
TAGCTATGTATGATTGTTATCTTTGTTTAAGAATTTAGAGTTAGTTGGCAATATCCAAGCCCGTCGATGTAGAGAGCTATTAAAATATAAAAATAGGAAAGTTCAAATTGAAAATTCCAACATCAGCCAACTTATAAACTTTTTGCGATATTAACATTGGTCCGTTATATATAAAGATATTATTCCCATGAAAACCAGGCAATAAAGGCCAAACAAATTTCTTCCTGAATAGTAAGTGGTATCTCCAGGAATAAATTAATAAACGAAGCTTCTGTAATTAATTTTGCAGAAGTTTTTTATTTTAAAAATTATAATCTGCATTCCAAAATATTTGGGAAGCTTTAAGGGTTAAAGGATACGAAAATTCAATTTCCTTAATCGCTTTGTTCAAGAACTAAGGGAAAACTATTAATGGAGTCTGCCCTTCATAAACTAATTCGTTTACCAGGAATTTACTGAAGAGCTGATCCGTTAAAAGACGCGAACTTTTTTGAACAATGAGTAATTCATCAATTTTATTATTGATTACTTTCCTGATTTCATCAAAAGCATTATTTCCTTCATAAATAGCAATCGTTGTGGTAACCGTACCGGCAGCTGAGAAAGTTGTTAAGTGCTAAAATGTTTAATGGATGCTTTTCAGTCACTGCCACAGATATTTTTTCGTGCGAAAAGTTGGAAATTTCTTCCGTCATCGCCACCACAATATTATTGATATTTTCGATTATTTCGATGGCAACACTTCCTAAAAGTATTTTTTTGAGTCGTCCTGTCCCTTTTTAACCCAACAAATATTAAATGTTCAAACGATTCTTCTA
>JBDTIC010000030.1:0-4006 GCA_039936595.1 Ginsengibacter sp.
GGGAAATAGCCATTTTTGTCCTTAAATTCAAATGATTGCTGACTCATTCCACGCCATCCCTGTATATCCATTTGTTGCACTACTTTTCCTTCTAACGCAGGTTTACAATAGATGATCGCGACGATCAAAAAAACGGCTATAGCAATTAAGTGGGGAAGTATCTTTTTAAAATTAAAATTCTTCATGAAAAGGGTTTTCTTTTTTATGCAGCAAAGTAAATGATAATTGAGGAATTAAAGATTATAAAGAATACAACTTTGGCTAATTGGCATATTATCTAATTTCGCGGCATGAATGACCATTTCCTTGATAAAAAATTAGAGGATAGAATACATGCAAATGCCTTGCGAAAACTTGTCATTAAAGAAAACAAAATTGATTTTTGCAGCAATGATTATTTAGGTATCGTAAAGAATAAATCGATTGAAAGAATCATTACTACTGAACTTTCGCATGGGAGTACAGGATCACGTTTGCTTTCGGGAAATTATAAACTGGTAGAAGAAACTGAAAGACAAATAGCGGATTTTCATAACGCCGAGGCAGGATTAATTTTCAATTCAGGATATGATGCCAACACCGGATTGCTAAGTTCGGTTCCGCAAAAGAAGGATGTCATTATTTATGATCAGTTGAGCCATGCTTCATTGCGCGATGGAATCAGGTTATCTTTTGCTACTTCGTTTTCTTTTCTGCATAATGATCTGAATGATCTTGAGAAAAAATTGTCTTCCGCCGGTACTAAAGGTCAGGTCTATGTAGTTACAGAGAGCGTTTTTTCTATGGATGGAGACTATGCTCCTCTTCATGAAATAGCTGATCTGTGTGAAAAATACCAGGCGGCATTCATTGTAGATGAGGCTCATGCAACAGGCGTGGTTGGAAGAAGAGGGGAGGGCCTTCTGCAAAAAATAGAATTAGAAAAGCGATGCTTTGCACGCATTCATACTTTTGGTAAGGCGTGTGGCACGCATGGCGCTGTTGTTCTCGGGTCAGAGAAATTACGACAATACCTCATCAATTTTTCCAGGCAATTTATTTATAGCACTTCCCTGCCTCCTGTCGCTGTGGGTGCTATTGCTGCATCGTACCAACTGTTTCCCGAAATGGAGAAAGAAAGAAACCATCTTCAAAAATTAATAGGTGTTTTTAAAAATGCACATTTGAAATATAAAGTTTTATCCGGTGATACTCCTATTCAAATCGTGATTATTCCGGGAAATGACGAAGTAAAACAAATGGGTGAAATTTTACAACAAAATAATTTTGACATAAGAGCTATTCTATACCCCACAGTTCCGAAGGGACAGGAACGTTTAAGACTTGTATTACATGCTTTTAATAGTGTAGAAGAAGTGGGAGACGTGATTAAAATATTGGCTGGTTCTTAAATATTTTATCTGCGGTACACAGGATGGTTGTTCCGCGGAAAGAGGTGGACAGAATAGAATATCTTGCAGGCTGTGATGTTTTGGTAAGGTAATTGTATTTATCTGTTATCAAAAAGAGAAGATCATTAGATAAGACGATATTACGGATATGTGAATTAAAAAGTATTCAGAACTAATAATTAGCGATTTAGTCAGGTTCGCCTTTTTACCATTTAAAAAATATAACCAATCGATTTAATCATAAACCAATTCAATTTAATCTTAAAAATTACAACAATGACAATTACAATGAGCAAACAAATGGCTTTTGGGGTTTTACTCTTGGCCTCTACTCTTTTTACGGCATGCAATAGTTCTTCGGGAACGGAAAACAATAACAGTGATTCCGCTACAGTTACCCATTCAGATTCTGTTCAACATAATGGTACAGCGACTCATGCTCATGCTACTATTAGTGGTACCTATTCCGATACAACGGTTGACGGGTCAGCTTCTTTCGACCAAATGGACGGCAAAGTAAAAATGGTTTTAAATCTTACCATTCCAGCAAAAGCCAATAAAAGTGTAGCGGTACATTTACATGAGCATGGCGATTGTGGTGATATGGGTAAGGGTGCTCACGGCCATTGGAATCCTACTAACAAGCAACATGGCAAATGGGGTTCAGACAATTTTCACTCCGGAGATATCGGTAATGTAGAATTAGATGGCCAGGGTAAAGGGTCGATCACTCTCGAAACTGCATTGTGGAGCATTGGTGGTGACAGCACAACCAATATTATCAACAAGGCTGTAATAGTTCACGGTGGTGTTGATGATTATGTTTCGCAGCCTGCTGGTAATGCGGGAGATAGAATTGGATGTGGAGTGATTCAGTAATACTAAATGGTAATCATTCTTTCCATACGCTGTTTTTAAAATATAAATTAAAACAATTAAAGAGCAGGCTTGTGTAATCACAAGCCTGCTCTTTAATAAGTAGTGTGCTTACCAACAACATGCCTGCGTGTTGGGATTCATATTGGGGATGATATGTAGACAAATCCGTATTAGGTTTAATTATCTTCTTGTATTCAGTGTATTCATTGATTGGAAAACGGTAGATAAGCCTGAAAAGATATAGCTTATTTTGGCTTACTATTTAAAGATTTTTTTCCGGATTTTTAGGTGGTGCTTATGGCACTAATGGGCCGCCTCTTGTTGTTTATGGCAAAATGCGGGCATGGACTTGACCCTATTTCAGGGCTACTTTACAAGCTTATTTTTTACCTGCCGGCATGATTGGTATGTTAGGTTATTGGTCGCAGGGACTCTGGATTGATATGGTGACCCATCATTTTCTTAAGTCACTACCAGTTATAGTCCCGGCTTTATTTTTAGACCGGTATCTAAACCGGCACATTAAAAATCGGATTTCTTTCAACTATATTAATAGCGGGTTAATCATTATTGGATTATTAGTAATTGCCAAATCTTTTTAATAGCTATCGTTATCTTATTATTTTTAAATTTCTTATTTTACATCTTTAAAATTGTTCATGAAAATAATTCCGTTTATTTTTTTTGGGATTATCACCTCGGCATTAGTAGTGGTGCTTAATTCTTCTTTGTTGCTTCCGGTCCCATTGGGTAAATTATTAAGTCCGCAAAATGGATTATGGCAGAATGCGGAACCTGTTGATCAGGATTATTCCGCACATTTAAACTTCCTTCAATTAAAAGAAAAGGTAAATGTTTACTTTGATGAAAGGCTTATTCCTCATGTTTTTGCAGCTAATGAAAACGATGCTTTCTTTGTTCAGGGATATCTGCATGCTAAATTTCGTTTATGGCAAATGGAGTTCCAGGTGCGGGCTGCCGCAGGCAGGTTGAGTGAAATAATCGGTGAAAAGGCTATCGATTATGACAGAAATCAAAGAAGGCTGGGTATGGTTTATGGTGCGGAGAATTCTCTTAAAGAAATTGAGAAGGATCCCGAAACTCTTGCTGAGTGCGATAACTATACAAATGGAGTAAATGCTTATATTGAAAGTCTCACCCAAAGCACATTACCCCTTGAATATAAATTGTTGGGCTATCAGCCTGAAAAATGGACTAATTTGAAATCAGCTCTTTTCCTTAAATACATGGCATTGGAGCTGGCAGGCGCTGAGAATGATTTTGAGATGACGAATGCTAAATCCATTTTTTCTTCTGCTGATTTTGATAAAATTTATCCTATTGTAATGGATTCATTAGATCCCATTGTTCCTAAGGGTACTTTATTTCCACCGCCGGGAATTCAATTGCAAATTCCTTCTTCGGCTGACTCACTTTATTTTGACAACAAAGATTCAACAACCATTACTGAGCATAAGCCAGATCCTGATAATGGAAGTAATAACTGGGCGGTAAGCGGGCAAAAGACAAAGAGCGGTTCGCCCATTTTGTGTAACGATCCACACCTTGGATTGAACCTCCCTTCCATCTGGTACGAAATGCAGATCAGTACACCCTCTTATAATGTTTATGGCGCTACATTCCCCGGTGCACCGTCGGTTATTATCGGTTTTAATGATAGTTGCGCATTTGGATTCACCAATGCAATGCGTGATGTGCGGGATTACTATGAAGTA
>JBDTIC010000031.1:0-5596 GCA_039936595.1 Ginsengibacter sp.
ATTTTGAGCAATAAAGAGGAATACAAACCCCTGACAAATGCATTTACATTGGCAGACGTTACTCCTTTGGTCTGAATAAAAAAACCAAACAAGCTTAACAGGAACAAGAGCACATTGGCTACCAATAAAAAAGGTATATCAAATCCATAATGAACCAGTGAATTTTTAAAAATAAATATCACTACATTAATGATTACGAAAAGCAATACGACAGGAATAAATTTTTTGGTAACGTCAGAATTCATTTGGTGGAAGTGTCTTTAACAATTTTTACAATAAGTCCTATGATAATTAATAGCGGCAAAAGCCAAACCAGCAAAGGAAAGGAAAAACGGAACCACTCATCACCTTTTGATCCGATAAATACACCCAGCGCTATGCTCAACAGGAACTGCATTCCCATTCCCGCATATCGCATCAGCTCCTGGTTGGTTTCCTTTCTTGTTTTCAAAATGATTTATTATTTACTCTCTTTACTATTGGTTTGTTTATGTTTCACCAAACTTGCACCTGCCAAATACCACCCACACTATCATCATTGTTTTACAATTCTTTCCACAACCGTTTTATCACTATACTGCAGTTTCAATATATAAATACCGGCAGGAGCGCTGCCCAGGTCCACCGGCATCTCAGTATATGCATTGCCGCTATATGCTTTGGACCATATTAATTGCCCCATAGAATTATAGATATGAACTCCCTGAAGTGTAGTCGGAACCTGGTAATTCCTGATAACAAACTGTTGCCTGAAAGGGCTTGGATAAATAAGATATCCCTGTTGCTTTAAAAGTGGCGGCAGGATCACACCGTAAATATTTATATTATCAATGTACAGATTATTTTGCCTGTTGCCTTTTGCAACCAAATAAAGCTGAAATTGAGTGGTACCAATGTAATTAAACAAATTAAGTCTAACATTCTTCCAGTCATTAGCACCTGGCACAAATCTGGCTCCCGAACTTGCGGCTACAGTTTGTAAAGAAGATCCCCAATTTTTCCAAACAGTCGTGAACGTTTGTCCACAGTCTGTAGTTACCTGTAATTCTAATGTGTCAGATACATTAGTTAAGGCACCTGTGGCATAGGCGTAGTCAAATGATACATACATTGAATCATAGGCAGCAGTGCCGGAGACTAATGGCGAAACAAGCTTGTCTGTAGTTCCTGGTGTATAATCAAAGTTCCTGATTACCATAGAAGCAGTTCCTGTTTTCGCTGCATCCGTTGTTCGCTGCCAGGTCAGTCCTCCATCAGGATTTTCTAATGCCCAGTTTGCAGGTGGAAAGGAAGCGCTTTCAAAGCCTTCAGATATGGGCGGCGGCGCTGTGCCCGTAACAGAAAAGTCATATCGCAGCGTGTCATTCTTTTTAGTTTCATCCCCGGTGCCTGATGAAGATATAGGCTCAGCACTATACACTGTAAGTACATGTTGGCCGGGTGAAGGAGTAAATGTATTTAAAGTCACGTTCATTTGATTGCCCTGAGTTAAAGAGACACCTGTCACTATAGTTTGCGCGGGTGTTCCATTGTCAACTGTATAATATACTTTAAAGCCTGTAATAGTAGAAAAGCCTAAGTTTTTAATGGTAGCTACAGGTGTCGTGGGTTGATTACAATCTGTCATTGCAGGCGGATTTACAGCAATCACACTCAGGTCTCTGGATGTAACCTGCCTGATCGAAATATTATCAATAAAAGTATTATTCCCATAATCACTGGTATTTCGAAACATCACAATAATACTTCCTGTGTTGAGTATCGAACCATTTAGCGTGATTTCCTGTTTTTTCCAATCGCCGGCGACAGGGTTGTTATAAGCATTGTTTGACGAACCCGCAGTAGAAAGTGCTGCACCTGCTTTATCAAAATAGGAAGTGTAGGTTGCTCCGCAGTCGTTAGATACAAGCATTTCTAAACGGTCATTAAAATCAGGATCAGGGTAATTTTTGTGTGCTAAGTCAAAGCTGATGAGAACTGCATCAGTACCTGAGAGATTCAATTTTGGTGTGCGTATTTCATCTACCTGGCCGCCAGTATTGTTATTGAAGTTATCAATGTACATAGAGTGGACGCTGTTGCTACCTGGTGTGGTTAGTTTCCATTTAGGATTATTATTAGGATTGGTGATACTCCATCCCGGAGGTGGGAAACCTGTACCTTCAAAGCCTTCCGTTAAAGGAAGTGCAACGGGATTGGGTACATTCAGAACGCTTGTCAACGTATCATTGGCAGTTACCTGATCATTACCACTGCCATTTACATTGGACGTAAAAAATTTGAAAGCAAAAGTTCCGGTGGAGACGGACATTGTCTGGAAGGTTACCAATAGAGTGGCGCCGGATAGTAAATTCGGGCTGAGGTTGACGAAAACAGGAGATCCACCGTTTAATCTATAACCCACTGTTAAGGAGTTGATCGTGTTGACACCATTATTTCTGATAAGCACTTTCGGCGTGATGCTTCCTGCACATGTAAGGGTAGAAGGATAGTAAATAGAATTACAACCTGATGTTTCTATTCCACCCGGATTTACAGGAAGTATAGGCGCGGCATCCCGCATAATGGCGTTGGCTGGAACCGTGCCTCCCAACGATGTTTTAAGGCTTGTCCTGAAATTATCAAGCACATATTCCATACGCGCGACTTGTTTGTCGGTAAACAAACTGTAACAATCATCCAGTGTGTAGTCCATAAAATTTTGATACATAATGCCGGGCGCTGCAGAGGAACAGGCATCTGTTTTTATTCCCGTCAAACACCCGTTAGTGGAGACAGCTTGATTAGGCGTATCACCTATATCTTCAGCAGTATTGCCTTTACCATGAGGATTGTAAAGAGACGTCGGTAAGAAATAGGTGGATCCATCATCTGTTAAGGCCCTGAAATCATCTCCTTTGCATTTATCAGCGTCATTTTCATCATCACCCCAAATATGATTAATGCCAAAATAATGTCCTAATTCATGTACAATGGTACGTCCCTTATTATAGTTGTTTATATTACAGGTGCTGATACCAAAGCCCAGCCTGTTACAGAAAACCCCGTCATCATTAGAAGGGCCACCTCCCGGAATCTGTGTATAGCCCAGTACCCCCTGTCCAGACGAGATATCTCCTATCCATATATTCAAATAAGAATTAGGATCCCATGCATCAGCTCCGCCTAAAGAAGCCCGTTTAATAGAATCTGTAACATTATTAGGATTTCCGGTAGCCGTACCTGAAACTCTGTTTATACCGTTGCTGAGCGCTCCCGAGGGATTTCTTTTTGCCAATACAAATTGTATTAGAGAATGTCCCCGCAAAGTCTGGAAAGCCGCAGGTATGCTGGTGCTGTCAGCATTTAATCCTGCGAAATCTATATTCATCTGTTCAATCTGCGATTTTACCGCATCATCGCTGATCACATAAGGATTTGGAAGTACAATATGAAATACTACCGGAATATAAACCACACTCGTTAAACGTTTTGGAACTCGTAATGCTTTTGAAGGTGGTGTTTCTCTGGAAAGCCTTTGGGCCAATAGTTTTTTTTCAGGAAATTTTCTGAACAACATATCTACCCTCTCCATCGTAGCGCATCTCTCAAATTGAGTTAAGTTCTTCTCCTGTGGTTGCCGGATTTTTTTCTGTTGTGAAAAGCTATTTGATACTGAAAATAAAATTCCGATAGCTAATAAGGTAAGTTTTTCCAACGCAGAAATTATTTTAATAGGTTTACTTCGAATATCGCACAAACTTTAAATTGCAAAGTAGGAATTTAAGTTGAAACGGAAACTTAGAATAGGAGAATTTATTAATTCTCTTACCTTCAATTTTATTTTAAATGCCTGTTTGTTCAGCAAAAAAATTGTAATGAAGAAAATCCGGCTGAGGCTTACGTTGATGATGTTTCTGCAATTCTTTATCTGGGGGTCGTGGCTTATCACTATCGGAGCCTATTGGTTTCAGACAAAGCAATGGTCGGGAACTCAATTTGGCGCTTTATTTTCCACTATGGGGATTGCTTCTTTGTTTATGCCATCCCTGGCAGGAATTATTGCTGACAGGTGGGTAAATGCGGAAAAGCTGTACGGCGTTTTTCACATCTGTGGAGCTATTGTTTTATTTAGCATTCCGTTGATCAACGATCCTTTTACGATGTTCTGGGTAATGCTTCTTAATATGATATTTTATATGCCTACTATTTCTTTGTCTATTGCAGTTGCATATTCTGCATTAAAGAGAGATGGTAAGGATGTGGTAACAGATTATCCACCCATAAGAGTATGGGGAACCGTTGGTTTTATTGTTGCATTATGGGTAGTAAGTTTGTTACATATTGAGACCACCTCCGGCCAGTTTTATGTCGCATCCTGTGCGTCTATCCTGCTTGGCATCTACGCCTTCTCTTTGCCGAAATGCCCTCCTCTCTTGCGTGAAAAGACAAAAAAATCTTTGATAGATGCATTAGGCTTAACATCATTTTCTTTATTAAAAAACAGGAAGATGGCTGTTTTCTTTACGTTTGCCATGTTGCTGGGCGCTGCTTTGCAATTGACCAACGCTTATGGTGATACTTTTCTTCACGACTTTGCAAACGATCCACAGTATAAAGGCTTAATTGCCGTAAAATATCCAGCTATCATTATGAGCCTTTCGCAGATCTCTGAAACCGTTTTTATTCTGGCCATTCCTTTTTTCTTAAAGCGATTTGGAATCAAAAACGTAATGCTTATCAGCATGTTTGCGTGGTTCCTCCGTTTTGGATTATTTGCTTATGGTAATCCCGGCGATGGCCTTTGGATGATTTTGCTATCGTGTATTGTATATGGAATGGCTTTTGATTTTTTCAATATTTCGGGTTCACTATTTGTCGAAACGCAGAGTGATCCGGCCATCAGGGCCAGCGCGCAGGGCCTTTTTATGATGATGACTAACGGAATAGGAGCTGTGCTGGGCAGCTCGATCAGCGGCATCGTAATAGACAGGTTCTTTACCTATCCTGACAATAGTAAGGACTGGCAAGGCATCTGGATTTCTTTTGCGTTGTACGCCCTGGTGGTAGCGATTTTGTTTATGATCTTTTTCAAACACAAACATAATCCTCAATTGATTGAGAGTGAGTTACAACCATCTCCGGGAATAAATGAGCAATAAGCAATGAGCAATAAGCGTTAAGCTCCAGATAGCTCTATCGGGAGAGCAATGGTCAGTAGACAATGAGCAAAGCGGCAGGAAGGTCAGAAGGCGGGTTGTTGCTTCAGAAAACAAATAGCAAAAAGCAAAAAGTAAATGTAGTACCCCGAAGGTCAGGCCGCGTTAAACATAAGTAGAATAAATAGAACGAAAGTGATTTGAGAAAGCAATCCTTTAAACATGCCAAAGTGATATAAAAATGCCATAAAATTTGTGTGTAAAAACCGCGGCATTTAGCGAATAATAAGTCGGCCTGATGAGTTGAAAGCAAATCGCATTTTGCACTAAGGACTTCCAACACAATCATAACCAGTAAATAAAAAATGAAATCAATTGCCTTTATTGATACAGAGATTGATCCTAAAAGCCAAAAGATTCTTGACATTGGAGGCATCAAGGATGACGGCAATTTCTTT
>JBDTIC010000032.1:0-3282 GCA_039936595.1 Ginsengibacter sp.
GACTCGTTTAAGATTAAACCGATTTTTTTAATTCTTGATTTTCAGAGGCCATTATTTCGTCCATTGCCAAAGCAGAATGTGCATACGCTGCACCAGCCCGCATTTCTGCTGCAATCCATACCGCTTCCATAATTTCATTTTTGTTAGCCCCCTTTTTCATAGCTGTTTCCGTGTGACTATGAATGCAGTAAGGACATTGCGTAACGTGCGCCACTGCAACTGCAATCAATTGCTTTGTTTTTTCATCCAGTGCCCCAGCTTTAAAAACCGTTCTGCTGAAATTGCGCCACGCATCTATGATTTCAGGTGCGGCCTTTGCTCTTAATTCGGCATTTTCCTTTGTCGGATTCGGAAATAATTGTTCACTTTTCATATTAATTTCTGTTTATTGTGAAGAATCTTTTTTAGTTATCTATAGTATCACTAACAGCTGATACATTTATTCGCGAATTACCTTTTAACAAATTTTATTTATCAGCAGATAATAGGTTTAGAATACATAGAAAAAATTACAAGGTTGCGCTAGGCTGATTGCTAATCTGACACATTCAATTTGGATAGAACAAATAAAAATCTAAGTTTTTTGAAATAAATAGCGGCTTACCCTATTTACACCTTGACTATCAAACTATGCAGAACATAACAAAGTTACATAATTTACTTGCTTAAATGCATGCTTCTCTCTCTGTACAACTGCCTGAAGTACGGATCCCGTAAATCTTTTATGAATCGAATGGCTTCACCGGTGCTTTTCATTTCAGGACCGAGTTCTTTGTTTACTCCTGGAAATTTACTAAAAGAGAATACAGGTTCTTTAATGGCAAAACCTTTCAATTTTTTCTCAAAAGTAAAATCTTTCAGTTTCGCAGCGCCAAGCATAATTTTAGTAGCGATATTAAGATAAGGAATCTGGTATGCTTTTGCAATAAATGGTGTCGTTCTCGATGCGCGTGGGTTAGCTTCAATTACATATACCGTACCATCCTTAATGGCAAATTGAATATTAATTAATCCCTTTATATTCAAAGCCCGCGCAATTTTCTCAGCGTATTCCTCCATCGTTTGCACGATCAGGGGAGACAGGTTGAACTGAGGTAAAACTGCATTGCTATCACCACTGTGAATGCCAGCCGGCTCTATGTGCTCCATCACTCCCATCACATGAAAAGTGTCTCCATCAAATATGGCATCGATTTCCGCTTCCTGGCAACGATCCAAAAACTCGTCAATCAGAATCTTGTTACCTGGTAAATGTTTTAATAAACTTAAAACACCATTTTCTAACTCTTCATCATTCAAAACAATACGCATCCGCTGGCCGCCTAAGACATAGCTCGGCCTTACCAGTACCGGATAGCCCACCTTGTGTGCAATTTCAATCGCTTCATCCGCATCATGGGCGGTCCCGTATTTTGGATAAGGTATTTCCAGCTCTTTCAGCATATCGCTAAAGCGCCCACGGTCTTCCGCTATATCCATATTGTCGTAAGATGTACCAATAATTTTAATTCCTTTTTCATGCAGTCTTTTAGCAAGTTTTAAAGCGGTTTGGCCGCCAAGCTGAACGATCACACCATCAGGTCTTTCCAGTTCTATTATTTCCCAAATATGTTCCCAAAACACAGGTTCAAAATATAATTTATCAGCAATATCAAAGTCAGTAGAAACGGTTTCAGGATTACAATTGATCATGATGGCTTCCATTCCACATTCTTTAATGGCAAGCAAACCATGTACGCAGCAATAATCAAATTCAATTCCCTGCCCTATGCGGTTTGGGCCGCTGCCTAGTACAATAATTTTTTTCTTTGAAGAAGGTGTGGATTCGTTGTAGATAATGTTATTGTTCATTACAAGATTTAAGTGCGATATTATATATTTTTTTGCTGATCCGACATCCTAACAAAATTACCTTGTCTAAGGCAGTTTTGATAGAAAGAATTAAATTTTTATTTTTTGCAGTTATAAGAATTCCCACTAAGCCTGTTATATCAAAACCTATGGTTGTAGCCACGATTCGACCCAGTTTTTCATCGATGATAAGCAAATCTGCGTTTAATTCAATGGCAATACTTATAGCATGTAATTCTCCTTTATCAAGAATATTTTTATACTCTTTTACATTTGAAAGGTTCTTAGTGGAATAGATTTTAATCCAATCCGAGGTTTTAAACTCAGAAAGAATATTCTCTTTATTTTCCAGTTGTAAAATTTCATCATTCACGGCCATCGAAATAATAGTCTCACCCTAAAGGGTCTGTAACAGATGAAGTAAATTAATTTGAATTAAATAGCCAATATATGAAGTATCACTAACAATTATTTTTTGCATGCTTATTAGCCATTTCAATATCTTTAAGAACAGTTTCTTCATCAAAAATAGAAATCTCTCTTTTCCCTAGTTCCTTTACAAAGTCCATCCAGTGCAGGCCAGTGAGTTTTGCTGCTACATAAAAGAATAGTCAGCTCTTTCATAAAGCATAATGGCAATTTCCAGGCGGATGTTCTTTTCCTGTTCAGGTGTTAAACTCAGTACTTTTTCGTCAATCGTAATCATAAAAAGTAATTTAACGATGAACTAAAATCCATCAAAAAATCCGATTCTGTTAATAAGCCATTTTTTTCGTGTCCATGTTTTTTTTCTTAAAACTGATGCCTCTTCAACTTCATACGATGAAGAGACGCGGCCAATTCTTAACTATTTTAAACCTTTCCTATCCTATATTATGTTTCATGCTGGATTCCGATACTTAAATCTTTAACGATTTTCAGCCGACATCTAATGCTTCATTATTTTATAAACCCTTTACTTCAAAGGTACTATAAAAATAAGGTGTCTTTGCTTCAAACTCCGCACTGCAAGTATCTACCATTTTATAAACCCTGGTTATTCCCAACGCTTTTCTTTTTTCATAAATATCTTCATCTGTACTTCCGTCTTTCATGATCTTGGATATTTGCTCGTCACTAAAACCAAGTTGCTTGGCCTCTTTCAAAAGCTCAGGGGAAATCGTTTCTAACGTAACTTCCGCTATTGCTTTCTCACAAGTGCATATTTTTTGAATCTGGTAGATAAACCAACGATCTATTCCGGTGGATTCACAAATACGTTTTACGCTTACTCCAATCATCAGAGCATCCTTTATTCTGAATATCCTGTCCCATTTAGGGATTTTTAAATACTCCACTATTTCCTCAGCATGCATCAGGCTTTTTCCGTAGTAACCCAGGCCCACAGCATCGTTTTCCAAACTCTGACAGGCTTTTTGAACGGCTTCGGCA
>JBDTIC010000033.1:0-3930 GCA_039936595.1 Ginsengibacter sp.
GGAAAAGCCGGTAAGGCATCCTTTAACGTTGGGTATAATGCCGGGATATCTGAGTTACCTTCTCAAAAAGTTAATTTCCTGCTTGATTCAAAAAAATGGTTTGAAATAAAGGATGCGGCAAAGGGAGGCTTCGGATTAGGGGCATTTACTATGAATGATTTTTATTCAAAAAAAGTGTATGCATCAGAATTTCTTACACGTCAGCAGGCTGAAGGAATTAATATTGATTGGGTGAAAAAGGGTATGCAACAGGGAAATTTTCAGAGTGGCAATTTTTCAACGAGTGGTGGGAATGAAGCCGCACGATATTACGTATCTGGTCTTTATAGAAAGGATAATAGCGTCATGTCGAATGAAGACCTTGAACGATATGGTTTAAGGGCTAATGTAGATCTTAAGCCATTAAAATCTCTTTTGATGGGTGCTAAAATAGATTTAGCGATGTCAAAAGGTAACCGTGGTAAGAATGCATCAGGAGGCGTTGAAGACGGTAATAAATCCGGAACAGCAGGAGGGTTTAGCTTTCTAAACAACGTAATGGTTCCTTTTGAGCCGGTATATAGCCTTGCTAATCCCGGGCAATACTATAATCCCTATGTCGAGAACCCGGTGGCAAACAGTGATCCCAAAAATCTGGTAGAAAGCCTTGATATGTACCGTATTTTAGCCAGTTTGTATGCAGAATATTCGATTCCTTATGTTACAGGGCTTTCTCTCAGATCAGAAGTGTCGGAAGATATTATACAAGCCAATAGAAATTTTTGGGTATCCAAAGATATTCGTCATGACGGCTCATTTGGTGAGGACGGTGCTACGACAACTAAAAATCTTAATTATAACTTTTATTTTAAATACAACAAGAACTTTGGTGAGCATTCTCTGGATATGGTGGTTGGAACAGAGTCCCAGAGAGGCAACAGATGGACACGTACGATGCGAGGGCGAAACCTGGTGGGTACTTATCAGCAATTAGGTACGCCGTCTCTCATAGATAATGTATTTTCAGGATTATCAGGTGAAAGCATGTTAAAGTCATATTTTGGCCGTGCTAACTATAGGTACAAAGACAAGTATCTTGCAGGAATCAGTGTCCGGAGAGATGGGTCTTCAGTTTTTACTCCAACTTACAGGTGGGGCAACTTTATAGCGTTATCTGCGGGATGGATAGTATCCGATGAAACATTTATGGAAGGGTTCGGAGCTAATAATTTTTTAAAACTCAGGGGGAGTTACGGACAAACAGGAAATGCGAGCATCCCGGGAGGGCTTAATGTAACGAACTACAGTGGCGGGTACGGTTATGGCAGTTCAGATATATTGGGGACCGATGGAACACTAGTATCCTCCATTGGTGTTAAGAATCTGGTTTGGGAAAAAACAAATAATTTAGATGTAGGCGTTGATTTTGGTTTTTTAAATCATCGTATAGATGGTTCGCTTGCTTATTATAACAAATATGTTCATGATCTACTTCTACAGAGTGCTCTCCCGCCATCAGCCGGAATCAGTTCTATTTGGGGAAATATCGGTGATTTGGTCAACTCTGGAGTTGAACTTTCAGTAACCTCCTACAACCTTCCATCATCACGAAAATTTGGATGGTCAACTACATTAAATGCTTCCTTTAACCACAACGAGGTTAAAAAATTGACCCCACAGGTTGATAAAGCAGGAACCGGCATGGTTTCAAATCCATTTATCACGAAAGTGGGTTATGGGATACGGGAATATTATTTGGCGGAATACGCGGGTATTGACCCACAAACCGGTTTAAGAATGATTTATGCCCGTGATCAGGATTATTACACAAAGACAGGTGAGACCAGGCGCTTGAAAGATACGAATGGTAAAGAGGTACTTCTTTTAGCCACCAACTCAAATATGAATACCAATTTTTTTCATCAAAAAGGTAAAAGTGGAATGCCTACCTACTATGGCGGCATAACTAATAAATTTACTTATAAAGCACTTGATCTAAGCTTTTTGGTGACATTTTCAGGTGGAAACTATATCCTTGATAATTTCTGGAGGGATTTGATTCAGGGTGGAGGATCAGGCTACGGAGCAATGCCAGCCAGTTTTGTTGGCAACTACTGGCAAAAACCAGGAGATATAGCAAAGTACCAACGTTTGGATTGGCTGGGAAACATCAAAATGGGAGATGGAACTATAGTTGGGATGGGTGACCCACGTGTGCCGTTGGATCAATGGCTTTTTAAAGGTGACTTCGTGAAATTGAAATCCTTTAGTTTAGGCTATACACTGCCTGCACCGTCTAATGCAAGAAAGATATTTCAGAATTTGAGACTTTATTGCACTGTGGATAACATATATACGATCACAAAATATCCTGGATGGGATCCGGAAGGGCAGGGTTATGTGGGCACTTGGGATCTACCCCAATTATTTTCCGCAAGTGTAGGTGTTAATGTTAAATTTTAAAATTAAATGATATGAAAAAAAATATATTATTGATGTTTCTTGTATTAATACTGATTACATCATGTAAAAAAGATTTCTTTGAATTGCAAAGACCTCCGGAAAGCCCCTGGAACAGTATCACTGAGTTTGACAGGGCGCCAAGAGGGGCTTATAGCAGGCTTTTTGCCACCGGAGATTGGGGGAATGTGTTCAACTACTGGTACTTATACAAAAATGCAGTAGGTGATGATGCAGACTGGTCAACCCCCGGTGATGCTGGCTGGGGATGGTACCGCGATACACAAAATAACAAGGACTGGCTGGATAATGTATTCACTGTAACTTATCAGGTCATTGCATCCATCAATGACGCGTTACAATTCGTTGCAGATAAAGGAGATAACCCTTACCCTGGTATGAGTAGCGATGACAAAACATATAATTTTAACAGAATAATGGGTGAGCTTTATTTTTTGAGAGGATACGCTTATTATATGGACGCTACCACTTTTATAGATGCATATGTACCTGGGGGCACTAATGACACCAAACAAATTCCTTTGAGGATAGAACCATCAAGCTCTTATTCGGTTGCATCAAATTCAAAAATAGGTACCGTTAAAGAAATATGGGATCAGATTCTTGCAGATTTTAAAAAGGCTCATGACCTGTTACCTGAACGATATATAGCTGGTAAAATGTATCCCGCCTACCAGGCAGGACGAGCTAACAAATTTGCAGCAGCAGCCATGTTGTCACGCACCTATTTTGCCATGGGAGATTATCCCAATGCCAAACAATACGCCAGTGAGGTTATTGATCAAAGTGGCTCAGATTATAATCTAAATGAAGACCCGATCGAAGCATTTAATAAAAGTACATTGGCACGCGGTAGTGAAACTATCATGTATATTCCTTGTTATGACCCTGTTGTTGGCAGGCAAAATCTACATGCGTCCTGCTTTACCAATTTGTTTAATGGTAATCCATGCGATTGGACCGCAATCTATTTGGATCCTACTGTAGTGAAGCGACTCGAATGGATGACCAATCCTAAAAATGATACCACCATCAATTTAGCTGCCAGGGTGGACAAACGGTTTACGCAGTTGATGTATGTTCGCGAACCTGGAAATATACCTGTCGCACAACAGGTTGCGGGACGTTATTATGACAAAAGAGTAAACATGGAATGGCGCAGTATTATTAATAATAAATATTACAGGGGGCCTGGTGGAAACTATACTAACGTTCCTCAAATCAGGCTTGCTGAAATGTATTTGACCAGGTCCATTTGCTTATTCAAAGCAGGCGATAAAGAAAATGCTGTTAAGGACTTAAACGTTGTGAGAAAACGTGCATGGGATGCAAGCGTAGCGGGAATGTCTTATGAGTCTTCAGCACATTATGCTACGGCTTCCAATATTACCGAACAGATGATAAATGATGAGCGGCTTGTCGAAATGTTTTGCGAGAATGATCGTATTGACTACTTACGTGGCTTGAAAG
>JBDTIC010000034.1:0-6389 GCA_039936595.1 Ginsengibacter sp.
ACGCCCGTCTGGAAATGGGCTATTTATATTTAAATACCGATAAAATTAAAGAAGCAATCAGAGAATTTAAAATGGTAACGGTATTGAATCCTAATAGCCCTGAATCTTTCAAAGCTTTAGGTATTGCGCTTACTGAAAACAATAAATTTATCGAAGCCGAAAAGGTACTACGGAGTGCTATAAAGTCATTCAATAAGCAGAAAAACTATGGTTTGCAGGTTGCTCTTTCTCAACTTTTAATTGCTTCAGGCGATCAAACGAGTGACCTTTCTTTCTATGAACAAGCCTTAAAAGAAATCAATACAGCTATATATATTAATCCTGATGATGCCGCGTGCTTATTTTATATTGGATTAATCAATTTTAAACTTGGTGACTACAAAAATTCACTAGCGGGGTTTAGGAAATGTTTAATCAAGGATGGAAAATATTTAGAAGCAGAATTGAACGAAAAGAAAATAAAAGGGATGCTTCAAAAGCAAAAAGCTTTAATAAGAAGTAGCCGATCGTCCAGTTTTTTTCTTACTACCATTTTTTTATTGCAATTAATATTCGTTTGGATTTTATACTTTAAAACTACAAAGATGACTTCTGCGATGATTGGGATTTTAGTGCCTGTCCTGTCAGGATTATTGATCATTTCCATATTATTACCGTGGCTAAGCCGCTTTAAAATGGCTGGAATAGAAGCCGAGTTAAGTGATGCTAAACCAAAAGAATTGCTCGCGTCGGGGCCAAAGGGAGAAATAGTATTGTATAATAGTTCAAGAAAATCATTTTGAAACTGTAAAAATTGTAGGAGCTGGCTATCTTGTGAGACACTTTGTGTGCGCCTTTTTAAAAAGATAGCAGATAAATATCCCACTGCTTACTACCTTAGTGGTCTGTAGTTATAGTGGTCAGTTAACTACCGTTCTTCAAATACCATACTTATTTCAGTATTTTTTGCTATCCGAAAATATTTCTGAAAAACATGCTAGCCTTTCCCTTTTATTGCTACCAGGTAATCAGTAATTATTTTAGCAGAAGAATCAGATACCGGCGCCCCAAAAGTTTTTTGCATTTTTGTTACAATAGCCGCCCAGGTTTTTGCCGGCATGTCCGGTTGATCCTGTACATACCGTGGTGAGTGGCAGATACCGCAATTTGCCATAAAGGTTTGATAACCTTCTGATTTGGGTAAATCTGTTTTAACATGGTTAAGATCTGGCGCTGACGAGGCAATAGTGGCATTAACAGGTTGCCCTGTTTTTGTGCCTGAATCGCTACAGGAAATAGCAAAACAAGCACAAAGGAACAATAGAACGTTGATTTTTATTCTGATATTCTTCATGATCATTCTGCTTTTAATGGTAAAATTTCAATTTCGTTGCGCATATAACCGCTGTGATTCCACTGATGTACCGGCTGCGTTTCTCCCTTTGCGTTAGTAGCTTTTACATGCAGGTTGTAATTCCCCTTTTGCGAAGGCGTAAAATTATAATGCCACCTTCGCCAGGAATACTTACCCAAGTCAGAGTCTAATTTTGCCAACTCCCAGGTTTTTCCACTGTCTGCTGATAACTCCACCTTGGTTATACCAAAACCTCCGTCAAAAGCCACTCCCTGTACATCCGTTTGTTGCCCTGTTTTAATAGTCTCGTTGGGCTCCGGTGATACAAAAATAGAACGCACATTCATCACGCTTATAGGCTCTAAATTAGTAGTGGCAATCGAATCAGGAGTTTCATTTGCATTGGGCACTCCTTTGGGAACCAGGTATGCCTTTCTCATCCAAAAACCTTCAAAAGGCGTTGTATGGACCTGTATGCTGCTCAACATCCCCACCCAGTAGGTAGCGTACCATCCGGGTACTACCAATTTCAAAGGGTAACCATTTAATAAAGGCAGCGGCTCGCCATTCATTTCATAAGCAACCATCACTTCACCATCGTTTGCATGATCATAAGCCAATGATTTTTCAAAATCGGCTATTGTCGGCATTGGTGGCACATCCAGACCGTTAAAGCTTACCTCTTTTGAACCAGATTTTGAACCAGCGTACGCCAATATATCTTTCAATTTTACACCCGTCCACTTCGCATTACCCATAGCCCCGTTCTTCCATTGCCCTCCCTGTACACGAGGATCAAAAAAACTCCTGGAATTACCTGAGCACTGACATAAGGCGGTAACAGTAATAGGGGTAAATTTCGTTTTAAGATCATTTAAGGATAATGCAACCTCCTTTGTAACATTTCCGCCTACACGCAAACGAAAAGTATCAGCATCAACAGCAGAAGGTAAGCCGGATAGATGCCAGCGAATAAAAAATGCTTTATTAGGCGTATAATCCTCCAGGAAATATTTCAAAGGCGTTTCTACATTGGGTGGCCTGTCTGTAAGCAACCTCATGCTGTCTTTTCCATCCGGCTGTACCCATCTATCCTCAGAATTTACAACAGTACCCGCCTCCGGTGATGAGGATTTATTAGTACATGAAAACAATACCGCAGAAAATAAAATAAAGAGTTTAAAATTTTTCATCTGAAAATATGTTTTGTTTTTAAAGATGCCAGTGGAAATCACATGACGTTATCTTAGTTTTCCGATCTCTATATAATAGCTGCCATAATGTTCACCTTGATACAATTTTCTCTTCTGCTAAAATAAGAATGTTTTTTAAGATACAGCTTATAATCAAAGAAAGAAATAAAGAGTTGGGTGTATTTCATCCGATAGCCATCGGATTAAAATGCACCCAAAGAATCTTCAGTCATTATTTTTTAAAATATTGTATTTTTAAAAAAATACAGCGATATCACACTTTGAATAAATTATGGAATCATAACCTCATCAAATCATTTTTTTTAAAACGTATTATGTTTAATAAAGTAATATTAAAAAGGATACCAAACTACCTATGAAAATAAATTTAAAATTACTTCTTGCGATATGTTTGATTCCATTTGCTGGATTCGCCCAACAATCAGACACTATAACCCAGCCAAGGCCCGATTCCATCGCTATCGTAAAGATTTTTCAACTTGGGGAGATAACCATTGCAGGGAAAAAAAGTAATGAAATGACTACCAGGATCAGCGCAACTGACATGGAATCAGCAAATAAGATGGATGTTTCCAATGCACTTAATATGATTTCCGGAATTAGCTTAACAGCATCCGGCCCCCGAAACGAGTCCATGGTAACAGTTAGAGGTTTTGATTTGAGGCAAGTGCCTGTTTATATGGATGGAATCCCTGTTTACGTACCTTTTGATGGCTATGTGGACCTGGCGCGGTTTACCACCTTTGATCTCTCAGCCATTGACGTGTCAAAGGGTTTTTCATCTGTTTTATATGGTCCTAATTCTTTAGGTGGCGCCATAAACCTTATATCAAGAAAGCCAACTGAAAAAATAGAATATGATGGATCAGTGGGCATGATCAACATAAATGGTTATAAAGGGAATTTGAATATTGGCTCTAACCTGGGTAAATTTTTTATCCAGGCCGGTTATTCCCTCCTGCACAGAGATGCTTACCGGATGAGCGATCACTTCATTCCCACGAAATACGAGAACGGGAAGGAAAGAGACAATTCGTACCGTACCGACCAAAAGTACAGTCTTAAAATCGGGTGGACACCCAATGAGAAAAATGAGTATGTGCTTGGCTATATCAATCAACAGGGTAAAAAAGGGAATCCGGTTTATACAGGGCATGACTCATTAAATTCGCTTCTTAAGAAACCCAGATTTTGGAAATGGCCTCAATGGAATAAAGAAACTTATTATTTTATTTCTAAAACCAATTTTAATAGCAAGAACTATATAAAAACAAGATTCTATTATGACCTATTCAAAAACTCAATAAATAGTTATGACGATAACACTTATTCTACGATGACGAAACCATCGGCATTCAAAAGCTGGTACAACGATTACACTTATGGAGGTAGCATAGAATATGGGACGACTGCAATAAAGAAGAATAATTTAAAATTTGCTGCTCACTTTAAAAAGGATGTGCACAGGGAAAATGACCTTAATCAACCGGTGCTTCATTTTATTGATAATACCATCACATTGGGCATTGAAGACATTTATAAAGTCACTGATAAGTTGGTTATCATTCCCGGGATAAGCTACAGTACCAGAAACAATTTGGAGGCGCAAAATTATAACAGCTCAACCGGAATCATTTCGCCTTTCGCCAACGCAAAAACAAGCAAAGCATATAATGGTCAGGTCGGTTTGTTTTATTATGTGAAGGATGGCCACAAGATCGGTGGTTCTTTTTCTCACAAAACCAGGTTTGCAACTATAAAGGACAGGTATTCGTACAAACTGGGCACAGCTATCCCTAATCCTGATTTGAAACCTGAAACTGCTGACAATTACGAAGTAAATTATACCGGTAATTGTTTCAAAAAGGTTTCTTTTAAAACCGCTTTATTTTATAGTAAGATTACAGATATTATTATGAGCATCAATAATGTGGAACCAGGGAGAGCTCAAATGCAAAATGCAGGGAACGCCGAATACGTGGGAGCGGAAGCGGGGCTGGATTATAATATTTTAAACAATATGCTTTTTAGTGTTAACTACACCTATATCAAAAGGCATAATTTAACCAATCCAAAAGTGTATTTTACCGATGTTCCTAACACAAAGGTTTTCGGGTATATTCAGTATCACCCCATCAAAAAATTACGGATCATGGCGAGCATGGAATACAATTCTTCAAGATTCAGCACCAGTTATGGAACTCGCGCCGGAGGCTTTACGCTTTTCAATACCATCGTCTCAGGCAAGGTTTCGAAGAATATGAATTTAGAAGGTGGGGTGAATAATATCTTTGATAAAAACTATAGCCTGGTGGAAGGTTTTCCCGAAGAAGGCAGGAATTTTTTTGTAACACTCCGGTTCTTTAATCATCGCTGAAATGGGAAATAAATAATATACTCACCGTTGCAGTTGTTCCTCTATGCGCACACTGTCATAAATTTCTGAGAGCAACATAGTCTCATCATTGTCTTAATTACAAGCGTGCGGGCAAGCGAACTGTATTCTTTCAATTCCAATGTCCACAATCATTGAGTCGGAATATCTCTAAGTGAACACTTTACACTCTTATCATTTGTCATCTACATTATTTCAATATGATTTATTTCAGTATCTGTAATAAAATATTCCTTCCATAATGCTTAAGCCAGATATAATTAAAATTAGTCAACACGGCCCTAATTCATCGTTTTATTTCTTCTAGTATAGCAGTACAAGATTGCTGTATCATAGAATAGGCAAAAAAAGCTTTTCTCGTTGTTCTTTCAGTCTGTTGCTCCTATTGACGCCTTGCTCAGCAGCCAATATAAAGTCATTCTTTTCAGAAACAGGCATGGAAACCATGAAGCTTTCTCTATCACAAAAAAGCCATTTATCTCATCCTTAAGAAAATATTAAACAATACGGAAAATATTCAGGTACTGATGAAAACGGTTGTAATCGCAAAAAGCTAAAAATAGAAATTTACTACTTACGGTAAGAGGTGACGCATTGGGTCTTGAGAAAGAAAATACTAAGTCGGGAAATGGCATACAACAACAGAACGCGGCAAAAAAGATTGGTTAGGATTTACTTTTAAGCACCAAAAAATAATGGCACAACTGTCCAATCAGTCATACCCAATTAAAAAAAACTGCGATCTACTTCTATAATTTCTGAAACTTTATTGCCGGGCCATTTATCAGGTGTAAATAATAAGTTCCTGATGCCAAAAGACTGATATCTATATTTTGCAAGATGGAGTTTATTGTAAATCGTTTAACTGTTTTGCCGGAAATATCTAAAATAATAGCGTCTGAATCTATGAATTTCTCGTCATTCAATTTCAAATAAATAATACTTCCCGCAGGGATCGGATAAAGTTTTACAGCATTAGAAGCAACATAATTGACACTTATTATTTGGCTGTAATTGAACCCGCCATCCTGCTCAATAATTTTAAGGCGGTAGAATACCGTTCCGGAGAAAGGCCTATCATCCGCGAAGTGGTAAGTAAAACTGTTTTGGTTATTAGCGGTTACAAAACCTATTTTATCAAAATCATTTCCGGTGGTACTTTTTTCAATTTCATAACTCACTATACCTTGTTGTTCTGCTACTTTCCAATCCAGATCTACATGCTTATCTGCATTCAGTAACCCTTTAAAACTAATAAGCCGTACCGGCAAAACTGATGTGGTACTGCTTAGGTAAAAGCCACTAAAGCCTGAAACGGAAAAATTTATCTCCCAATAATTATTAGCAGCATTCCAGACAATACTATCGTCGGCAGGATCAATCATCACCTCCGTTCCCGGATAGTTTCCAGGCTGCGTTCCCTCGCCATGAAATTGGATAATTCTTA
>JBDTIC010000035.1:0-2860 GCA_039936595.1 Ginsengibacter sp.
TGTCAAATCCTTGTATATATTTAAGAACCATTTCTTCGATTACATTAATGTCATCCTGCAAATCGGCATCAATAGTAATAACACAACCAACTTGTTGATAAACACTGGTAATACCACCCAGTAAGGCTGATTGATGACCAAAATTTCTTGAAAATTTAACTCCAATTCTATTGCCATTACTGCTTACAATATTTTGAATTAATTCCCATGTTTTGTCTGTGCTCCCATCATCAACATACACGATGAAACTAGGCTCAGCAATTATTTTTTTTTGGATTAAATTCTCAATAAGTTCACTTATTTTTTTATCGGTCTGCATTAAAATTTCTTCCTCATTACAGCAGGGTAAAACAATTCCGATAGATGATATTTCATTATTCATTTTAGCTATTGTTTACAAATAATCTTTTTTGAAAGAAAAGAGTCATGAATAGGGCGAAATTATTAAGGCAATTGATAGGATACACACCATGGTGGAGCGACTATGTATTCAAAATATCTT
This sequence comes from Ginsengibacter sp., assembly GCA_039936595.1. Classification (GTDB taxonomy): domain Bacteria; phylum Bacteroidota; class Bacteroidia; order Chitinophagales; family Chitinophagaceae; genus Ginsengibacter. Next base: position 503 of record JBDTIC010000035.1, read on the forward strand.
TAATTGATTTGCCTACTCTGTCAGTTAATATTTCCTTTAATTTCTTTTCAGCGACCTGGATAGTTTCGTTTACATTCAGTGTGCCATTAATAATTTGTGCTGAATTGATGATATAGTAATTACCCAGCGATGTGGTAACTCCCGGCACTTTTTTAGAATAATTAATAGTAGGCAGGGCAAATACAACCCGCGCTTTTGAGACTCCCCAAAACACAAGATCATCTTCCGAAAGATTGGGATACATCTTATATAAGGATCCTAAAAAAAGACTTCGTAATTCTTCATCGCTTTTATCGAATAGTGCATCCCCGGGCTCTACATACTTAGGAAGGTAAACCAGGTGATAATCATTAATTTCTTTCTTATCAATTAACGCAGTCATTTCGATAATACCGGTAAACGGTGGCCAGCTATCAGTAATGTTAGTGACGTAATAAGGCGATATGGGTTTCTTCAATAGTATAGAAGGACATATAACACCGAGGTATTTAATGGCATTATGTTGCTGAATCTCATTCTCTGTAAGCCCCTCAGCAATCTGCACGGATTCTTTAGAAGATAAAGTTGAAATTACTTCATCAAAAACCTGGAGTGAATTATCTTCAGTAGTAACTTCCATTTTCCCTGATAAATTCTTCTTGATGGCTTGTACTTTTGAATTGTATCGGATATCAATTCCAATCGTTGCCAGATGCGCTGCAAAATGATTGTTTATTTTCTCATATCCTCCGGTTACATAGCCAAACATCTCTTTTTTTAGTCCACTTTTGCGTGCAGCATACATTCTTTGTATCGTCGTCCAGATAAAGGCTGCAGAAGTATTTTTATAATTATCGCCTAATTTTGCTTTTAACAACGGCAGCCATATTTTTTCAAAAACTCTTTTGCCTGACCAATTTTGCAACCAATCTGCGACAGGAATTTTCTCCAACCTTTCCCAGTCTTTTATTTTAGAAGCAGCAAAAATGGTTAAGCCTAATCTGAACTTATCGATAAGATTGATAGGTGGAAATTTAAAAAATTCGATGAGATTAGACATAGAGTATAATTTTCCATCCGAATAAAACCCTGTCTTGGTTTCTACCCAACGAAGATCATCTTCCAACCCAATTTCTTTTAAAATTTTCCTGGTATTCAGATCAGACATAAGAATTACATGGTAAAATTTATCCCATATTACTCCATTCTCCACTGTTCCGGGCTGGGCAGGCATCTCCCATGAACTGGTGAGGCCACCAACTTTTTCTGCAGATTCTAAAATTGTTACGTTATGACCTTGTTGTGAAAGCCTCAATGCCAGTGTCATTCCCAACATTCCACCACCAATGATTGCCCATCTTTTTTTTTCTGCCATGTCTAATTAATATCGTTAATTATTTTGATCATTTTCTTTGTCACATCAGTACCAAATACTTCTTTTTGTGTGTCAGGCTTTTTAAATGACTTGATCTTAGCTGCAATCTTTTTATCTGATGGATGTACCAGTAAATTCCATTTTTCCTTAACTGTCTCAACCCACTCCGTTTCGGAACGAAGCGTAACACATGGTTTCTTTAGAATGTAAGCCTCCTTTTGTATGCCGCCTGAGTCGGTGACAATCCTTTTAGCTGAATGTTCAAGAGCAATGAAATCAAGATATCCCTTTGGATCAGTCATCCGTATATTTGAAGGAATAGAATAATTACTGTCTAACATCTTTCGGGTACGTGGATGCACCGGAAAAATTATCATCTCCTGCAATTCACCCAATTGGTTTAATAAATGCTCAAGGATTTTTGTATCATCTACATTGTAATTCCGATGCAAAGTGAGCAAATTATACTCAACACTTTCGAGTTGGAGTTCCGAAATAATGTTCGATTTTTGAAGGGCAATTTCAAGATTATTTTTCATGGTATCTACCATGATATCTCCTGTGAAAAAAGTATCTTTTTCTAACCCTTCTTTTTTAAGAATATTCACCGCTGTCTGTGTAGGCGCAAACAAATATTTAGAAACATGGTCGGTGACGATACGATTTATCTCTTCTGGCATGCTCCTGTTATAGCTTCGTAAACCCGCCTCTATATGAACGATCGGAATATTTAGTTTTGCGGCTATCATTGCTCCGGCAAATGTTGAATTCGTATCTCCAAAAACAATGACCAGCTCGGGTTTAAACTTAAGCATTGCCGATTCCAGCATTAACATCATCTGGGTAATTTGAGAAGTAGGGCTTCCGGCATTTATCTCCAAATGAATATCCGGTTCTCTAATCCCAAGGTCATCAAAGATCTTTTCAGACATGGCATAATCATAATGCTGACCTGTATGCACGATAATTTCTTCATGTATTCCTCTTAATGCTGAAGATAAAGG
>JBDTIC010000036.1:0-9211 GCA_039936595.1 Ginsengibacter sp.
CGAGGCTTTGTTATGAATGCTACCTTTTACCACCGTCTGCCCGATAATATTTTTCTGATTATGGCCTTTTATATCTAAAAATAACTGCGGGGACCTTTGCTCCTTTTTCAACAATTCTTCTTTGGTAAGCTGGTAGCTTTCTTTCTCAGAATTTATTTTGGTGTCATTGCCTGAACTACAGGAAGCAAAAGCAACACAAACCAATAATAAATAAAAGACCGTTTTTTTCATAAACTTATTTTAATGAAAGTAATAAAAAAGGAATTTTTATTGCAACTAATAGAAGGTTAAGCCTCGGTCCCAAGCCACAAAGCGCCGCCAATGCTGTTTCGCGACGCACCTGTTACTGAAGAGATCGTTGTATATTGCTCCCGCCATCTTAAAATTCCCAAAAGACCCATTATCAATGCTTCTTTATAAACCACTACTTCATTCTCTGGGACGTAAATTTCAAAGTTAATTTCTTTAAGATGTTTTGAAATCCTGCTTACCAGGAACTGATTAAAAGCACCACCACCAGTAATCATCAATTGTTGCCCCGTGCCAGGATGATCGGTAAATGAATTCTTTACCTGTATGGCTATATGCTCCACATAAGTGCACAAAGCATCTTCATTAGATAAACTAAAACTTTTTATTAATGGGTAAATAATTTCGGTTCCAAAACTATTGCTCAAAGATTTAGGAGGTAAAATGGTATAGTAATCAAGGTCGTTCAATTGACTTAGTAATTCATGAACTACTTTTCCTAAAGAAGCTATGTTCCCTTCTTCGTCATAGGCCTTATTTTTTTCGTTGGCCAGCATATTCAAAACCCTGTTTGCCGCGCAAATATCAAAAGCAATTATTTCATCCACCTTATGTAAAGAAAGATTAGCAATACCTCCTATATTCAGAAAATAGTGACATTCGGGAAACAATAGTTTTTCTCCCATAGGCACTATGGGCGCTCCCTGCCCTCCAAAAGCCACATCGAGCGCCCGCAAGTCGCTTACTACCGGTAACATGCTTTCGGCAGCTATAGTGGCACCATCTCCCAACTGGTGAGTCATTCTTTTTTCCGGTAGATGAAAAGTAGTGTGCCCGTGCGAAGCAATTAAACTTACCTGGTGTTGCAGGTTAAACTCTTCTATAAATTCGTTTACCATCTTTCCCAAATATCTTCCGTACTCTACATTTAACAACTGATAATCGAGGGCAGAAAGATAGACAGCGTCTCTTAATTTACTTACCCATGCGTCATCATATTCAATACAGGCAGCACACTTAATTTTAAAATTCCATTGTCCTGCACTTTCGTTGAATTCTGTAAAAACAATATCGAGGCCGTCTAACGAACTGCCACTCATTAAACCTATTGCGTTATACACCATAAAGAAAAGTTCCTTGTTTAATATTTAGATTTTAGATTTGCCCAAAGTAATCGTTTAAAACAAATGGCGCTAGTCTTTCATCCTTAAAAAAATTAAGCAATGGTAATAAATCTTAGCGATAACCACTCCTTAATAACTAACTGGGTTTGTGATTTAAGAGATGTGGATATACAGGAGGATAGGGAAAGATTTCGTAACAATCTTGGAAAGATAGCCGAAGTGTGTGCCTATGAGATCAGCAAAAGCCTGCCGTGGATTGAAAAGGAAATCACTACTCCTTTAGGCACATCCTTGTGTAAAGTTTTAGAAAAACAGCCTGTACTGGCCACCATTATGAGAGCAGGGTTGGCAATGCATAACGGCTTTCTCAATTATTTTGACAAAGCCGATAGTGCATTTATCAGTGCATATAGAAAGCACAATCCTGATGGAAGCTTTGACATAAGGCTTGAGTACATCAGTTGCCCCGAAATAGAAGGACGTATTCTTATTATTTCTGATCCTATGCTTGCGACAGGCGCTTCATTGGTAAAAACGCTGCAATTCATCCATGAAGAAGGAAAACCTGCAGAAATACATATTGCCTGTGCTTTAGCTTGTACCGTAGGAATTGAATATGTATTACGTGCTGAACCTAATGCAACCATCTGGTGTGGTGATATAGATGATGAGCTAACTGCAAAGGGTTATATTGTGCCGGGTTTAGGAGATGCAGGTGATCTGGCTTTTGGCGCAAAAGTGCAAATGTAAACTTTAAACAATGAGAAGAGGGTAAAGTAACCCGTCTGTACGCTTGCATTTTTAAATTTCAATACTTAATTTTATCGCTTACCTTTAATCTTAGAACATCCCAGATGAAAAAGACCATTGCTATTTTGAGTATTCTTGTCAGTTTGTCGCCGCTTATAAATGCTCAGGATCCTCATTTTTCCCAATTTTTTGCTTCTCCGCTTACTCTTAATCCTGCTTTCACCGGTAAATTTGATGGGACACTTAGAGTAGCTGGAAACTACCGCAATCAATGGCCTGCTTTCAGCAACGTTTACACAACATCCACTATGAGCGTCGATTTTGATATACTAAAAGACAAACTTCCGGATTATGATACGTGGGGAGTAGGAGTCATTGCCCTTACTGATAAAGCGGGTGGAGGGGTACTGACTAATAATTACCTCGGGCTATCTACTTCTTACCATAAGGCCTTAGATGAAGATGGCTTTAAACAAATAGGGCTTGGTTTCCAGGGAACTTATGGCCAGAAAAAATTAGACCGGAATAAATTGCTTTTTGAAGATCAACTTACACCTTTTGGTTTTACCGGTGTTACCCAGGAAACATTTGATAATGATTTTCTCAATATTAATTATCTGGATGTAAATGCAGGATTATTATTCTCCTCATCCACTGATGAATCCAATAATTTTTATCTAGGTGCGTCAATGTATCATATTAACCGTCCACGACAAAGCTTCCAGGGTGCCAACTGGAACATAGCTACAAGAACTACCGTCAGTGCCGGAGGCTATTTTCCGGTGAGCGATCTTCTGACATTACATACCAGTGCAATTTATCAATACCAAAGTAAGGCCACAGAAACGGTAGTAGGTGGCGCCTTAGCTGCATCTCTTGATGACCTGAGTGAGAATCCCGCCAACGTATATGCAGGACTATGGTATCGCGTTAATGATGCTTTTATTCCTTACATAGGTTTGGAATTTTCAGGTCTAAGGATAGGAGCCAGCTATGATGTAAACGTATCAAGCCTAAAAGCCGGTTCCCAAAGCAGGGGAGGTATGGAGATCTCTTTGATATACGTTAAGAAGCCTCCGGGGTTTAGAGGAATACCTTGCCCCAAATTTTAAAACCCGGAAATTTTTATTTTTTTTCATAGCTTCTTTTTTATTAGAGAAATTATTTGGCTGCAAAACTACCTAAGAGTATCTTTGCCGTCCTTTAAACAGAACGGCGCGTTGGTCAAGGGGTTAAGACGCCTCCCTTTCACGGAGGAATCACGGGTTCGAATCCCGTACGTGCTACTAAATGCCTGAAATGCATTGTAAAATAAGTATTTCAATTTCTGTGATTTAAGAAAGATCCTTACAAATTGCTACATAATTTCATCTCCTTCTCTTTTTTCTTTTCTTGTTAATTATTGGAACATTATCTTTATCAAAAAAAATGATTAGAAACTTATTTGTTCTCATAGTTATTGTTTTTACTAGCAATTTTCTGTTTGCACAGCAAACTAATAAAACTCAAAAGCCAAAATTGGTGGTAGGTATTGTGGTAGATCAGATGCGATGGGATTATCTTTATCGTTATCAGGATCGTTATGGGGAAGGGGGATTCAAACGTCTTCTAAATGAGGGTTTCTCTTGCGAAAATACTTTTATCAATTATTTGCCTTCCTATACAGCAGTCGGTCATACAGTAATCTACTCCGGCTCTATACCGGCTATTGATGGTATTGTCGGTAATGACTGGGTGGATCAAATTACAGGAAGAAAGTGGTACTGCACGGAAGATACTGTTGCTCAAACAGTTGGCGCTCCCGGTAAAGCGGGGCAGATGTCACCTGATAATTTACTGGTTTCAACGATAACCGATGAACTGAGGCTTGCGACGAATTTTCAATCTAAAGTAGTGGGGGTATCCCTAAAAGATCGTGCTGCCATTTTACCTGCAGGCCATACTGCAAATGCTGCTTTCTGGTTTGATGATCAGTCAGGACGATTTATTACCAGCACTTATTACATGAACGACCTACCGGAATGGGTAAAAAAGTTTAATGCAAATGATGAGCCTCACCGACTGGTAGCCAATGGATGGAATACATTGTATCCCATAAATACCTACACGCAAAGCACTACCGATAATGTATCATGGGAAGGGAAATTTAAAGGCGAGAATGCCCCCATATTTCCTCATGATACAAAAAATATTTATAAAGATGATCCAGGAAGCTTGCGCAGTACACCTTTTGGCAATACAATTACGATGAATTTTGCAAAAGCAGCAGTAAACGGATATAATCTTGGTATGGGTAAAGCCACTGATTTTCTCACCATCAATTGTGCTTCTACTGATTATGTAGGTCATCAGTATGGTCCAAATTCTATAGAAGTAGAAGATACCTATCTTAGGCTGGACAATGATTTTGCTGCATTCTTTCAGTTCCTGGACCAAAAGGTAGGCAAAGGCAATTACCTGGTGTTTTTAACCGCAGATCATGGTGCCGCGCATTCAATCGGATTTATGAAAGATCACCATATCCCTGCAGATTTTGTTGAATCTAAAAAAATAGACAAGCCTCTTGATCAGTTTTTGGCTCAACAATTCAAGGTTGAAAATCTAATCTCATCCTCCATCAATTATCATTTTAGTTTTGATTTGAAACAGATCGCTGAAAATAAGCTGGACTATGATGCAGTAAAAAAAGCTGCTGTTTCGTTTTTGCAAAGGCAGCCGGGTATTCAATTTGCCGTGGATATAGATAACATTGGCAATGCACCTATCCCGGAGAATATTAAAGCCATGATCATTAATGGATACAATACAAAAAGGTGTGGCCCCGTAATGATCATTCCTGATCCGGGATGGTTTGAGGGAAAAGCCGGTGGCACAGGTACCACCCATGGAAATTGGAATCCTTACGATACGCATATTCCTCTTGTTTTTATGGGATGGGGCATTAAACACGGTGCCTCTGGACGGTACATCCGTATGTCAGATATTTCCCCAACACTCGCTGCATTACTTCATATTCAGATGCCTAATGGAAATGTTGGAGAGGTGATCAATGAGGTAAAAAGATAAGGGTTGCTTTGCGGATAGAGGCAGGTTAGTGGAAAATATATCAACTCAGCTTACACTAAGGGGCAGAAATTTATTTTATTCTTCGGTCACTCTGCTTTGCTGAATAAAATCTGCTATAAAAAGATCGGCGGGAGTAGTAATTTTAATATTATCAATTTCGCCTTCAATCAAATGGATCTTTAATCCAAAAGCTTCTACCACGGTAGCTTCATCAGTAAACTGGTCTTTATAATCAATTTCATAAGCCGATATAAGAATCTTGCTGTGAAAAGTTTGCGGTGTCTGGATGAGCATTACCCTGTTTCTGTTTAATACCTTATTACCCGCCGATGTTAATAATCGTACACTGTCATTACAGGCCACAGCTGGTACTGCAGTACCGTATTGCAATGCGTCTTTATAACAGCGCTTAACTAATTCCTCGGTTAATAAACACCTTACTCCATCATGTACGAAAACAATGGCTTCTTCGTTAATTAATGCCAGGCCATTTTGCACTGAATGAAATCTCGTTCTTCCACCTGCAGTTATTTTAATTTTTGATTCATCAAAAAAACCATCGATTATCTCCTGTCCTTTTCCAATGTGTTCTACAGGCAAAACTAGTATCACATCCATATCACTATATGCGTCAAGGAAGGTTTTAATGCTATAATATAAAACAGGTTTGTTTCTTAGTAGTAAAAACTGTTTGGGAATATCATTATTCATTCTTGAGCCATTTCCACCGGCAACGATCAGCGCGATTTTCTTCATGTATTATCCTTTTATAATAAGAATTCGTTTAAGAGCGCCAAAGTTAAATCAATCATGGGAAGTGCTAAGCCCAGTTTCTAAATTCACAACTTATCTAATCTTATAGAATATTTTTTTTGAGTGTGTTATGGTGGTTCAAAAGAAGTCACTTTAATCATTCAAATCAGGTTCTTTTAAGTATCTTGAGAACAATAAAAATGCTTATTATGAAAAAGAATATCTCATTGTTGATTGGTTTACTTTCTTTAATGATCAGCCCATCCCTGTTTTCTCAAACGCTTGATGGTGCGTGGGAGATTAAAACAGGAGATCACCAGATTGTGCTGTTGGTTAAAGACGGGTATTTTACCTTAACTGAGTATAGTCCGACAGAGTTTATATCCAGTTTGGGTGGCATTTTAAAAGTCGATGGTAACAAGGCAAAAATAAAAGCTGAATTTAACTCGATAAATAGTGAAGAAGTAGGCAGGGAAATGACTTATGATTTTTCCATCACCAATAACCAGTTACAAGTTAATGATGGTGGTAATACCTATACGTTCACCCGAATTGACGATGGTAATGTGCCTCTCGCAGGAGTTTGGAAAATAACCGGAAGAAAACAAGATGGAAAATTAGTATCAATTCATCAGACGGGTCCGCGTAAAACTTTAAAAATGCTTACAGGCACCCGGTTTCAGTGGTTTGCCATCGACCCGGAAACCAAACAATTCTCGGGGACAGGCGGTGGTACATACACGTTTGCCAATGGAAAATACACGGAGAACATTCTCTTTTTCTCAAGGGATAATAGTCGTGTTGGCGCTCAACTCACCTTTGACGGGAAAATAGAAAATGGTAACTGGCACCATAGTGGCTTGAGCTCAAAAGGGGATCCTATTTATGAAATATGGAGTAAAGTGAATTACTGAGCCGCTTTAAACTATGAAGAAAATAACGGTATCAAAAATGCGAGCCACCTTAGGGAATTAGCTTTATTTTGTAAAGCCTTTATATGGTAATTTCCTATCTATTTGGCTTTTCTACTCAGCAATTATTTTGTTTACTAAGATGGTCTATTTCTTTGCAGAGGCAATTAAAAATTTCATCGATACCTCCTTCACCTTTTACTATGACTACTTTTTTTTCTGTTTTGTAATGATCGGCCACAGCTGCCGTTTTTTTATGATATTCTACAATGCGGGCCTTTATTACCTGCTCGTTCGTGTCATCACTACGCCCGCTCGTTTCGCCTCTTTTCATCAACCTGGAAATAAGTTCATCTTCGCTTACTTCTAATGCGAGCATTACATCAATGCATGTGTTTTTTTTACCAAGCAATGTGTCTAATTCTTCTGCCTGTACTGCAGTCCGTGGAAAGCCATCAAACAGGAAACCGGTAACGTCGGGGTTACTATCAAGTGCATCATTTATCATTCCTATTACCACATGGTCAGGTACCAGGCTTCCTTTATCCATCAATTGCTTGGCTTCCAGTCCAAGAGCGGTTTTGCGGGATATTTCACTTCTTAGCAGATCACCGGTTGAGAGGTGTTTTAGATTATATTTTGCAATTAGTTTTTCAGACTGTGTTCCTTTGCCACTGCCTGGAGGTCCAAATAATATTAGATTAAACATTAGTTATTTTAATAGTTTCTGTAAGTATCAAATATAATGGATGGAATTTAAATATAGGCAGCAGCCCATAAAAAATCTTCATTTTTTTGATAATTTGCTAAATTATCATTTTTGTCATTTTATGTTTCAGCGATGATTTGGTACTCATAACGTTTAAAAATACCTGATTTCCCCTCCATAGGCTGGCAGCTATTGGAACGTTGTTTAAGATTGGGTATAAATATAAAAATATTAATAATTATTTTCCTAAAGTCTATGAAAGCAAAAAAGTGTACCGGATAAAATCATTTTTTCAAATTCGACAGTAGAAAATATGGGGTAAATAGGTAATCAAAATGGAAGAGGCCTTTGCCAGCGGAACCATTTCGAGTTGTAGGCTGCTGGATGCTTAAAAGGCGAGCAACGGGAAATTTTATCAACATAGTGAGGATGCGGGAATCCTCTTTTAAGTAGTAATGGAAAATTCAATAGTACCTGTGGTTGACCAGTCCAGTTTATGATATTGTAAAAAGACGGTAACAACTGACTTTGATAAGACTGAAAATAAAATTAAATTCTTAGTTACCCGCGTCCTGTAAAGGCCCTGCGTAGTAAAGCAATGATGAAAGTTAATACGACTGAACCTATTATCGCCCAGATGATTGGAAAGGGCTTCCCTTCAACATTGATTGTAAAAAAATCCGGCAATCCCATTTTTCCGGCAATCCATAAACCAATGTAAGCGCCGATAAAGCCTACCACAATGGATACCAAACAACCGCCAAGATCATAGCCGGCAATGGACTGACCAATACCACCGCAAACGGCAGCAATTAATAAAAGTATAAGAAATCCTATTATTGTCATAGCTTATTAATTTAAATAGTTAAGTAAATGGTTATGAACCTACCCCATAGATATGAAACAGGATTTCAATTATCATGCTGAATTTATTGTTTTCTGATTATTTTTATAAAATTTGAGGTATTTTAATTTTAAGGCTTCATCTTTGTTTTATATACAATAAATGGCTAAGGCATGATGAAGTTAAAACCGGTTGAAAAAAATCTGATTTCGAAAAAAATAGATGGATTTTTTATTGAGCTCGATTCAGCATTGCAATTCATAATCAGGTTTTTTAAAGAATTATTCAAGCCACCTTATGAGTTTCGGGAGATCATCAAACAGTGCTATGAAGTAGGTTACAAATCTCTGTTTTTAATTACTCTTACCGGGTTTATTACGGGTCTGGTGTTTACAAAGCAGTCTCGTCCATCCCTCGCGGAATTTGGAGCTACTTCCTGGTTGCCAAGTCTTGTAGCTATTGCTATTTTACGGGCCCTCGCACCTTTGGTTACCGCGTTAATCTGTGCCGGAAAAGTGGGTTCCAATATTGCTGCTGAATTGGGTTCGATGAAAGTGACTGAACAGATAGATGCCATGGAAGTCTCCGCGGTAAATCCATTCAAATTTTTAGTAGTAAGCCGTGTATTGGCCACCTCTCTTATGATTCCAATGCTGATGTGCTATACGGGTTTCGTAGCGATGTTGGGGGCTTATCTCAATGTGCATCAAAATGAGATGACCAGCTTTACTACTTTTTTTCAGCAGGCATTTGAAAAAATTTCGTTCCTTGATATTTTTTCATCATTAATTAAAAGCGTAGTATA
>JBDTIC010000037.1:0-3155 GCA_039936595.1 Ginsengibacter sp.
TCTTAGCTTTGAATTTAAAGATAAAACTTTATGCTTTTCTTTGCATCTCAATTACTAAAAACATAAATTTAACATGAAAATCGCTGTAGTGGGCGCCACCGGACTTGTAGGCAGCAAAATGCTGCAAGTGCTCGAAGAAAGAAATTTTCCGGTAACTGAATTGATACCTGTAGCGTCTGAAAGGTCTATAGGAAAGGAAGTAACTTTTAAAAATAAAAAATACAAAGTAGTATCAGCACAGGATGCTATCGCTGCTAAACCAGACATCGCTTTATTTTCAGCAGGTGGAAGCACTTCGCTTGCCCTGGCTCCCAAATTTGCGGAAGCAGGAATTACCGTTATTGATAATTCTTCCGCCTGGCGAATGGATCCCTCAAAAAAATTAATAGTCCCTGAGGTGAATGCAGATGTATTGACAAAAGAAGATAAAATCATAGCCAACCCTAATTGCTCTACTATTCAAATGGTGCTGGTATTAAAACCACTCCACGAAAAATATAATATAAAAAGAGTGGTGGTTTCCACTTACCAGAGTGTGACCGGAACGGGGATAAAGGCAGTGCAACAAATGGAAAATGAAAGAAATAACACCGAGGGCGAAATGGTATACAAATACCCGATTGATAAAAATGCGCTTCCTCATATAGATTCGTTTTTGGATAATGGCTACACAAAAGAAGAAATGAAGATGGTGAACGAAACCAGGAAAATAATTGGTGATGATGCTATTCAATTAACCGCGACATGTGTCCGCATCCCTGTGGTAGGTGGCCATAGTGAAAGTATTAATATTGAATTCGAAAATGATTTTGATCTGGATGAAGTAAAAGAGATATTGTCCAATTCGCCGGGTGTGGTTGTTCAGGATGACGTAGCTAATTTCATTTATCCCATGCCCTTAACTGCGCATGAAAAAGATGAAACTTTTGTTGGACGTATCCGCAGGGACGAGTCAAGACCCAATAGTTTGAATTGTTGGGTAGTGAGCGACAACCTCAGGAAAGGTGCAGCTACCAATGCAGTGCAGATAGCGGAATATTTACTGGAAAATAATTTGGTTAGCGAAAAATCTTATTCTGCAGCTATTGCATAGCAATTAATTTTTTAAATCAAAAATTTCAGAAAGGTGTTAATAGCATGAAAGGGCTTTTAACACCTTTTTCATAACATCTCATAACTCGCTGCCTTATCAAACATTCCTTTCAGTGCTTAATTTAGCGAGTATTGCCGGAATTGTGGTAGCAGGCTGCTCAAACAGAGGTAAATGATAGCAGCCGGCGAGGTAGGTCCGTTCTACATTACGGAATGTTTTATACAAAATTTGATTGCACCTTTTGATGTAATCCATATCGTTTTCGCCAACAAAAAGAAAAACAGGGTTAGTAAGGCCTTTTAATTTTTTAGAAACCTGTTTATGGCTGGTAAATAAAGCGAAGCCATTATCCTTCAATTCATCCCATGAATGGCTGTCAATGATCTTTTTAAATTCAAGCGCTATTTCCTCTTGCATCATTACTCCTTTGAATATCGGGGGCGGGCTCTGCATCCAGAGCTCTGTTAACCATGGTCCGCAGCCCCTCTCTTTATATAATTTAATGAGTTCCTGGTTCTTTAATTGGGCTTCGCTATCTATTTCAGATCCACCATAAGGAGAAGATACCAGAACAAGGCCCTTGAAATGATCTGCGTATTGGACTAATAACTGGATCCCCAAAATTCCGCCAAAGGACGAACCTATGATGTAATCAACCTGGAATTCTTTCAAGCTGTTAAATACAGCATCAGTAAGCTCAATTAAGCTGCTGAATTGACGAATTGTCGGGGAAGCGCCGTGGCCGGGAATGTCAATGGCAATGTTATTAAATTCTTTAGAATACTGCCAACATGAGGGCCATAGTTCTGAACTCAATGTATAACCATGCAACCATAAAATGGTTTCTTTTTCCGGATTTATATCTGTACCTAAAACCCTGATGCCACCGATAGTATTTCGATGCAGCTTCATTAAAATTGATTCTTAAACTTTTGAAATCCGATAACAGATTTTTCGGCCTTTTGAAATCGGCTGATGCCATTTGGGTCCAGGTTTTCCCAAATTTGTTTATCCAACAAAAGGCCTTTTTCAGACTGAGAGATAAGGTATTTGTAGAGAGGTAATTCTTCAATGCTAAATCTTTCGTTGGGAATAGCGATGGACAAATAGATCTTTGACATCGTTTCCGTTATTTCCCTTGCCGATGTAATCACAAAGTAAGGATTACTGCCTTTTAATTGAGAGATTACAACATAGGGACTAAAGGCGATAGCCTCGTAAGGCACATCAATAGAAGAGGCCTGGCTGGTTCCATCCTTTTGCCAGGCGGACTGGGGAACTTTGAAAACTCCCGTAACTCTGTATTCTCCCCATTGGGACTCCATCACATCGAACTTTGGTTCGTTTAATATGGAATGTACTGTTCTGAAATGCATTTGGTCAAATGCATTCTCAATAACCATTTCCGGCTTCACCTGTACTTCCATTTCAAAACCGGGGATTATAAAATGGGACTCCGATAAATTTTTAAAATATTGTCGAAACCCTCTGTCGTTTTCCTCTTGATTTTTTGTGGTAAAGAGCATTTCGCCTTCTCTGAATAAGGGAAGTTGACTTAAAATATAGCCTTCGTCTGAGAGGGTATCCAATCCGATTTTACAACCATGGAAAGGGCACTGGATATAGTTTTCATGTAATTGGCCCCCTACACCTAAATTGGCACACCTGTGAGGGCAAATAGCATTGTATAGAAAGAAATTTTCCTGTTTTTTTACAATAATTAATTGTTGCTCCTTTCCCCTGCAAAGATGGATATCCGAATTAATGTTTTTTTCAAACTCGATTTGATACCAACCGTTTTTCATAATTATAGCGTTGAAAATTCAATAATCTTATTATTAAACAGGTATTTTATCTCTTCCTGGTAATTTACAAAATCATTTAATGATTTGGTATTGCAAGACTCATGGCACTTATTTTTCGGAATAAGAGACCCTACTATTGAGACTGCATTTGTATCCTTAACGATCTTATCAGGCAAATAGCGCTTGTAAGATACTATATAGCTTTTGCAGTCTTTATTTGTATCAACTTTTGATATCGATGAATGTAACTTAACACC
>JBDTIC010000038.1:0-3170 GCA_039936595.1 Ginsengibacter sp.
TAATTTCCCTTCATCATACAATTTCATGACGCCGAGGGTGGTCGCACAAATTTTTGTTACGGAAGCCATATCATAAACACTGTTAAGTGTTACCGGCCCGGGCGTATTATAATTATAATTCCCATAGGCCTTCTCAAAAATGATATTTCCATTACGTGCAATTAAAACGACACACCCCGGATAAGCTTTCTCTATTATTCCTGAAAGAGCGATAGAGTCAATGTCATTATTCAGCTTCAAGCCATTTATACCTTCCTGGTAAGGAGTAGAAAGAGGCAGGACCGGATGCGACATAATACCGTAACCGTAAGCATACTGACTGCAAATACTGACCGGCAATGTACCTCGTGCATTTATTTTGCCTTCCAGCAGATCTGCTGCAACATTTTGTGTTACAGAATCATCCTCGTAGCACGCTATTAAATTTTTTGAATCACAAAAATTTTTTAGAGCATAAGGATTCCCAAATCCGAATAGAATAGTCTTATAATGAGAGGAATTGCCCGGTTGTTGAATTTTCCTGATGAGGTCGAGCGCATAATCACTTATCCCAAAGTTGTCTGCAGGATGACGGCTGTAGTCATGAACGCCTATAACCACTGCGTCGTAGCGCTTTTTAATTAATTGCACTGTTGATAATATTCTTGACGCATCTTCTTTGTAATTAAAGAAGAAGGCATCTGCATTTAAGTCTTTAGACAATCTTTCTGAAAAAGTATTGGCGCTGTCAATTCCAATTCCTACAAATACAATTTTTTTATTCTCAGCAGTAAGCGGGAAAAATTCTTTGTTTCCTTTACTCAAAACGGTGATTGCATTTTCAGCCACCAGCCTTTTCATTTTTGAAATTCCTGCATTAAGGTCGCTGGTAAGATTATTTGTGTTTACAGGCTGAAAATTTGCTACTCCATATTGGTATTTAAAAGAAAGAACTTTTTTACATTTTTCATATACATCATTCCAACTCAATTTTTTAGAGGAAATCGCCTCTTTGATTTTAGCAATGCAATCGGGAATATTCTCAGGAAGACAAAGCATATCATTGCCTGCTATCAGGGATTGTGCAGCAATCTCTCCATCAGGAAAGAATTTTGCGACTCCTTTCATCCCCAGTGCGTCGGTAAAAGTAAGGCCATCGTAATGTAACTGCTCACGTAATAGGCCGGTCACATTTTTTTTAGATAAAGAGGTCGCTGTGTTAGGTGTACTATCAATCGAAGGAATATAAAGATGCGCAATCATTACACTTCCTACTCCGGCGTTGAACATTCTTTTGAAAGGATATAATTCTAATGAATCTAATTGTTCCATAGTTTTATTGATGACAGGCAGATCAAGATGTGAATCTACATTGACATCCCCATGTCCCGGAAAATGTTTGGCACAAGATAGTATTCCTACATCCTGTAAGCCTTTCATGTAGGCGATTCCAAAGCGCGCCACTTTATATTTATTTTCTCCAAAAGAACGATCATTAATTACGGGATTATCCGGGTTATTATTGATATCCACGACAGGTGCAAAATTTACCTGGATTCCCATTCGTTTACATTGTTCCCCAACTAATTTTCCATACTGATATATTAAAGCAGAATCGTGAATGGCTCCAAGCATCATCTGGTGATTTAAAGGCATTACACTATCCAATCGCATTCCTAATCCCCATTCTGCATCTATACATACCATAAGTGGAGTCTTCGAAATACTTTGAAAATAATTGATAAAGTTGGCCTGTTTGACCGGGCTTCCCTGAAAAAGGCAGATGCCGCCAATATTATATTTCTGAATAGCTTCAGCGACAGCAGAATCATAATAAACCGGGCCGTCTTTTGTATAGCTGCTTTCGCGTAAGATCATTAATTGTGCAATCCTCTGATCATTATTTAGGGTATTAAAAACACTGTCTGCCCAATGCTTTGATGCTTCTTCGGTAGTTTGTGAAATGGCAATGACGCTTAAGAGATTTAAAAGAAAAAACGTCAGAATTTTTTTTTTCATTCAAATAAAGTTATTGGGAGAATAAGTCACAAGTTAAGTCATTATGTCTTTGCAGTTTGATAGCATGATGATAACCCGATGTGAATTGTCCTTATAAAAAGTAAGCTCTTTTAATTGGAGAGACTAATTTCCAACACTAATAAATGTTAGTTGGTTAATTCCATTGCCCTCAAAATCTTATGCTGTGCTATTTTTAATTCCTCCTTTGTCGGAGAAAGTTTTTTTCTCGTAAAATTAATGTCGTCCATTGTATTGATCGGTATCAGGTGAAGGTGTGCATGTGGAACTTCTAACCCTACAACACTTAATCCACAACGATTGCATGGAAATGATTTTTCAATGGCAGTAGCAATGGGTTTGGAAAATAATAAAATCTCCTTTAAATATTCATCCGGCATGTCCAGGAATTTGTCAACTTCTAATTTGGGGATCACCAAAGTATGGCCTTCTACTAATGGATTAATGTCCAGGAAAGCATAGAACTTTTCATTTTCAGCTATCCGGAAAGAAGGAATCTCTCCTTTGATTATTTTGCTAAAGACCGTCATGATGGTTTAATTGAGTGAAATGCCACATCCTGAACCGATATTGGTTTTCATTCCGGCATTTACGCTGTTATTTTTTCAACTTTGAATTTCATAATACCTGCCGGCACCTTTATTTCCGCTATATCGCCAACGACTTTCCCCAACAATCCGTTTCCAATCGGTGAAGAAGCTGATATTTTTTTTTCTTTCAAATTCGCCTCTTTTTCCGAAACTATTTTATAGGTAACTTCTTTTTTGGTACTAAGGTTTGTAAGGGTAACTGTAGTGAGGATAGAAACTTTACTGGTATCTATAGAGCTTTCTTCAACAATACGAGCTGTGGCGATCACACTTTCTAATTGTTTTATTTTGGCTTCAAGCATTCCCTGTGCTTCTTTGGCAGCGTCATATTCTGCGTTTTCTTTCAGGTCTCCCTTTTCCCTGGCTTCGGCTATGGCTCTTGAAGCGGCAGGTCTTTCCACGCCTTTCATTTGCCGTAGCTCTGCCTGCATTTGTTCAAAAGTGTCATTTGTAACGTAGTTTACCAGGATCATAACATCATAATTTATTGTGTAACAATTTTACGTACGGATGAAAAAAAATACAACGCCCCATTTTTACTAAGACGTTGTATGAACACAAATA
>JBDTIC010000039.1:0-10601 GCA_039936595.1 Ginsengibacter sp.
TTCAAAAAAAAAGAATGGAAAGATTTACTTCAAAAGGCAGGAATTAGCAATTATTCAATCAGGTGGAAGTGGGCATTTCGATTTCTAATTGTTGTTCCACCCTCATAAAAATCAAGACTATTTTGCCTGATAAGAAATTTAATAATAATCGAGATTCAGAAGCTTGCCTTTTTGATGCTGCTGTGGTGGGAGGTGGCCTGGCGGGACTTGCACTTTCTATTCTTCTTGCCAAATCAGATTATAAAGTAATTTTATTTGAAAAGGAAAAGTATCCTTTTCACAAGGTCTGCGGTGAATACATTAGCATGGAAAGCTGGAAATTTATTGAGAGCCTGGGTTTTGACCTCTCAAACGCTGACTTGCCGTTAATCAACAAGCTTTTCGTGTCATCTCCTGACGGACACTTCATTCAATCCAGGCTTGATTTAGGTGGATTTGGTATCAGCCGCTACTACTTGGATAATGAATTAAAAGAAATTGCGGCACGCAAAGGAGTAACAGTTTGTCCTGAAACTAAAGTGAATGATATTACCTTCCAGGATGAATTTTTTGCTATCAGATATAATGGTGGCGAAACTACCGCTTCATTAGTTGCAGCAAGTTTTGGGAAGAGGAGCAACCTTGATGTAAAGTGGAAACGTGGATTTATCAATAAAAAACCTGGTAAGCTAAATAGCTATGTTGGGGTAAAATACCACATCAAATCCCAGGTTTCAGACGATACCATCGCATTGCACAATTTTAAAAATGGTTATTGTGGTATTTCAAAAATAGAAGACGGTAAATGCTGCCTTTGTTATTTGACTACTGCTAAAAATTTGAAAGACAGCGGTAACTCCATCAAAGAAATGGAGAAGACAATTTTGTATCAGAATCCGCTTTTAAAAATGATATTTTTGAAATCAGAATTTTTATTCAAGAAACCTGTAACTATTTCTCAGATTAGTTTTGATACAAAAAGCCAGGTAGAGAGCCACATGTTAATGATAGGAGATGCCGCCGGAATGATCACTCCGCTTTGTGGTAATGGTATGAGTATGGCGTTTCATTCGGCTAAAATCGCTTTTGAAAATATGAATGCGTTTTTAAAAAAGGATATTAACCGCGAACTTATGGAAAAACAATATACAACACAGTGGCGAAAGATTTTTGAATCTCGTTTGAGAATCGGGAAAATAATTCAAAAATTATTTGGTAAACCCTTTCTCACTAATATATTTATCAGGACAGTAAAATATTTTCCTTTCGTTATTAAAAAAATGATAAGAATAACCCATGGTAAAGAGTTTTAGTAAATTTGCTATATGCCCGATGGACTTATAATATTATATGATGGAGTATGCAACTTTTGTAACAGCGCAGTTGATTTTGTGATAAAAAGAGATGAGCGCTCGGTTTTTAAATTTGCTCCCCTGCAAAGCAAAGTCGCAAAAAAAATATTGTCAGATAATAATTTAAGTGATACAGATTTCAGTTCTTTTATCTTCATTGACAAAAATAATATTTATTCAAGGTCAACTGCTGCCTTAAAAGTATGCAGATATTTAGATGGATGGTGGCCGCTAATGTATGGCTTTATTATTGTACCTAAAATGCTGAGAGATGGTGTATATAATTGGGTTGCAAAAAACAGGTACAGATGGTTTGGGAAAAAATCCTGTGTGCTTCCAAATGCAGAAGTTAGATCAAGATTTCTAAATGATATATGATGGCAATTAAGAAAACGCTTGTATTAGGTGCTTCACAAAATCCGGCGCGATATAGCTATCTCGCGATCAATAAGCTCCGTGAAAAAGGACATGAAGTAATTGCAATAGGAAAGCGTGAAGGTAAAGTAAATGATGTTGTGATATTGCCACTAGAGATACCAATTGAAAATTTAGATACCGTAACTCTGTATTTAAATGCTAATAATCAAAAGCCCTATTATAATTATATACTCGCTCAAAAACCAAAACGAATTATTTTTAATCCCGGTGCTGAAAATAACGAGCTGGCATTGCTCGCAAAGGAAAACAATATATTTACCCAACAGGCATGTACTTTAGTGTTATTGAATACAGGGCAGTATTAATACCCCTCCTTATCACCGTACTTTCCCCCGATTCTGCTACTTAAGTCTTTTTTCACAAAAAGCGTAAAATATTTCATACCGATTATCGTTTTATGATTGTCTACGACTTTATAAACCTTAATATCCGGTCTATGAAATGCTTGAATAAAATGATGGCTGTATGTATCGTTGTGTTGTCCTCCTACACTACCCAATCACAAATCCTTACTTCCGGGAGGCCAAACTACTTTAATAAATACGCTGAAAAACTGCCAACGACAGTTACAGAATTGGACAAAGCTTTTAAAACATCTGAAGGGGGTAAAATAAAGATCAATTTTTCTGATTTTTCTTTCAACGGAATAGTAACGTCCTCAATAAGACGTTACGACAATCTCTACAGTGTTATTATAAAATCACCGGGACTCAACAATACTTTATTGTCTATTTCAAAAAGAATTAATGATGATAAAACCGTGACTTATGTAGGCCGCATGATCAATGAGCAATATGCGGATGGATTTGAGTTAAGAAGAGATAACGACGGCAAATATGCTATTAACAAAGTAAATACAGATGCGCTTATAGAAGACTATTAGTATGAATTATTGTTGCACCATTATCCTGATAGCGATTCAATTCCTTAAACCGGACCCATGAAAACCATCTTATTTATTTTACTACCACTTATTTTAATGTCTTCGTTTAAATCGTATTGTATCCCTAAGCTAAACAGTTTCCCATTTGCTAAAGCAACTATATTTCTCGATTTCGACGGCCAGACAGTAACAGGTACTTCATGGAACAAAGGAAATATACTTTATTGTGCACCATCAGGTCTGAATGATACACAAATCAAGGAAATTTTCAATAGAGTATCTGAAGACTACAGACCATTCAATATTAATATCACTACAGACTCAACAGTATTTTTAGAAGCTACTTTAACGCAAAGAATCAGGATAATTATAACGCCAACCAGTGGATGGTACACACGTGTAGGGGGCGTATCTTTCACAGGATCATTTATATGGGGTGATGATACACCGGGATTTGTTTTTTCTGACAGATTAAATAACAGTCCAAAGTTAATTTCAGAGTGCTGCAGCCATGAAAGCGGGCATACGGTAGGCTTATCCCACCAGGCAAAATATAATGGAGACTGCGCATTAGTGGCAACCTACAATGAAGGGGCAGGAACGGGAGAGATAAGTTGGTCACCGGTTATGGGCAATAGTTATTACAGAAATCTATCAGGATGGAATAATGGTCCTACTCCTAGCGGATGTACTGCAGACCAGGACAATCTTTCTATAATTACCTCCAGAAATGGATTTACCTATCGCCTGGATGATCACAGTGATGACCCTGCAAATAATCCAACAGTCATCGATATCGTTCATGGCGAATTCGTCTCTGAAGGGATCATAACAACAAATACTGATAAAGATGTTTTCAAAATAACCATTCCTGCAGATGGTAAAGTTATACTCAATGCGAAACCGTATTCCGTTGGACCTAATAATGAAGGAGCAGATCTGGACATCCAGGTAACTTTACTTAACTCATCAATGAAAGTTCTTCAATCCTATAACCCCGAAGACAAATTAGATGTGTCCATTGAAACGTTACTGATGGCAGGGAACTATTATGTGCGGGTGCAGGGAGTAGGAAATCGAAACACAACAAACTATGGAAGCCTTGGCTCTTATACTATTAGCGGCACATTTAATCCTTTGATTGTAATGCCGATCAGCCGGGTGCTACTTTTAGGAGAAAAAAATAAAGGTAGCCACTTTCTCAACTGGAATATTATTACCGACGAAGTAATTCAAAATTTAGTTCTTGAGAGTTCGTTAAATGGCACTGTATTCACAACACTTACCGGGGTTTCTTCTGAAAAAAATAGTTTCAATTATAAACCGCTGTTAACCGAAAATCTTTTTTATCGTCTTAAAGCAACTTCAGTTACAGGACAGGTTTTATATTCAAATATCATTTCTTTAAAGCCAGTAGAAAATATTAAACAGTCATTTACAATCTCTACTTTAGTAAAATCTGAAATATCAATTAATGCTTCACAGGATTTTAGTTATCAGTTGGCTGATATTAGTGGAAGATTAATTAAATCAGGAAATGCAAAAACCGGGCTAACAAACATTAATATTGGTAATTCCTCTAAAGGAATTTACATCATTCAAATTATAAGTAATCATCAAAGAACCACTCAACGAATTGCAAGATTGTAAGGTAGATTCATGTGTAAGTCAAGGGTCAGCATTAGGGGCTGACCCTTTTTTGTTTCTGGAAGTTGAGAAGCCATAATATATATGGGTGGGTTATAAAAAATCAGGATACACTTATACCAGTAGACCACTAGTAGCTATTTTCTATTTTTTCAGATACTGAATGCACTGCTGAGGCCATCTCCAAAATCAAACTTTCATCCTTTTCAATAGCGTTGCCTACCACGATGACGTCAGCGCCGGCTTTACAGTTCAGGTACGCTTTTTCGGGATGAGTAATGCCACCACCTATAATTAAAGGAACATCGATGCAGTTGGCTACTTTTTCAATCATACTTTCCGTAATGGGCCTTTTAGCCCCACTGCCGGCATCCATATAAATTAATTTCATCCCGAGCATTTCGCCAGCCATTGCGGTACACATGGCTATCTCATCTTTATCTGCAGGTAAAGGCGTCGCATTGGAAATATAAGAAACAGTAGTAGGAGCGCCACCATCTATAACCATATAACCGGTGCTCATTATTTCAAGTCCACTTTGCTTTATTACCGGAGCACTTACTACATGCTGTCCAATCAATAATTCAGGATTTCGTCCGCTTATCAAAGAAAGATAAAGTAAGGCATCCGCATATTTTGAAATCTGTGAAGGACTACCAGGGAAAAGTAAAACGGGGATAGAACAATTTTGTTTAATATACTGAACACATTGATCAAGATAATTGGAAATTACCAGACTACCACCTACGAAGAAATAATCAACCCGGGCCGTTAGAGCAAGCTTTATCAACCGGCTCATTTTTTCATCGTTCACTTTATCAGGATCAACCAATACTGCAAATGATTTTTTATCATTTTCCTTTCTTTGGCAAAGTGAAGAATATATATCTTTTGACTTCATCTGCTGAGTGTTATATGCAAAAATGTATTTTTTTTGGTTCATATAAAAATTAACGCTTACAAAATACGAATTAAAACCGCGCTAATCAGATAAGTAACCATAATTTAAATTTTGTAATTTTATTCAATGATTAATGTCCTGAATGAGATACGGTTTAAAACAGCTCGTAGTGGAGGTAAAGGTGGGCAAAATGTAAATAAGGTAGAGTCCATGGTCGAAGGAGCATTTCATGTAGACTCCTCAGAAATGTTTACAGAAAATCAGAAAACATTAATTATTGAAAAGCTCGCAAATAAAATTAACAAGGAAGGATATCTTATTGTAAAGAGCCAAAAATCAAGATCGCAATTAGAGAACAAGGAAGATGTAATTGTAAAGATGCATATACTAATAAATAATGCCTTGATAAAGAGAAAAAAGCGCAAACCTACGAAGCCTACGAAAGCATCCAAGGCAAAAAGAGTTAAGCAAAAAAAAGAAAAAGGATTAACAAAAGAAACCAGAAAAAAGATTAATTTTTTTGATTAAATCATTATCGATTTTTTTTATAGCACAGCCCCTGAAGTTAAGAATTATACTCCTGCCAATTACTTCGTCAGATAGGACGTAAGAAAATTATTGAACAATTGCATTTGCTATGTAGGCCGGCAGCAATTGATCCTGTTTTGTCGGAAAGTGCATTGAGCGCTATATAGCACTGGAAAACTGTTTCAAAAATCTTTCATCGTTTTCGCTAAAAATACGCAAATCGTTTATCTGGTATTTTAGCATCGTAATTCTTTCTATCCCCATACCAAATGCAAACCCGGAATATTTATTAGAATCAATTTTACAGTTTTCCAATACATTGGGGTGTACCATTCCGCAGCCCAATATTTCTACCCAGCCGGTATGCTTGCATACATTACAACCATTTCCACCGCAAATAAGGCAGTTAATATCCATCTCTGCGCTTGGTTCTGTGAAAGGGAAATAAGAAGGCCGGAAACGAATTTTAATTTCTTTGCCAAACATTTCTTGAACAAAGAAATAAAGTGTCTGCTTTAAATCTGCGAAAGAAACACTATCATCAATATATAATCCTTCTACCTGGTGGAAAAAACAATGGGCTCTTGCACTGATGGTTTCATTACGATATACTCTGCCAGGACAAATGATCCTTATCGGAAGAATTCCTTTTTCCATTTCTCTTACCTGCACACTGCTCGTATGTGTACGTAGCATCCATGGCGGATCCTGGGAAACATAAAACGTATCCTGCATATCTCTTGCAGGGTGATTTTCCGGCAAATTGAGAGCCGTAAAATTGTGCCAGTCGTCCTCAATTTCAGGACCTTCTGCAACTACAAAGCCAAGACGCTGAAATATGGAAACAATTTTATTTCTTATTATACTAATCGGGTGCCTGCTTCCTGTTGGAAAGATTGTCCCCGGCAAAGTCATGTCAACCACATTTTTGGTTGTCGGTTGTTTATTAATAGCTGATTTTTTTAATAACTCTAATTTATGTTCTGCCATTAATTTTAACTCATTAAGCTCTATTCCCACCTCTTTTCTATTCTCAGCAGGCACCTCCCGCATCTTGCTCATTAAGGATTTCACCAAACCGTTGGATCCGAGATATTTTATACGAAATATTTCAACAGGGTTATCTTCATCGCTGGCAAAGTCAGCAATTTCTTTTTTGAGATTGTTAATAAGCGAAGTCAAATTTTCCATAAATGCAAAAATAAGCCAAACTGTATTTGCAAAAGTCAGTCGAAGAGACATTGCCTGTTTTCCGAAAATTTTAATTGTATTTTATTGTTAGGTTTGCCACAAAAAATAAAAATTGACATACGATTTACACACATTCTTATCTCCCGTTAATGTTGCGGAATTAAATGACGATAATGCCTATAATGGCAGTCAAATGGGTAATTGCATTAAAATATTTGAAGATGATTTTCCTGATCTTGGCGGAATTGATATAGTCATTATCGGTGTCAACGAATTCAGAGGAAGTGGTGTGATTGCCAAAAGAGATAGCGCCAACTCCATCCGCAAAAAGTTTTACGAATTGCATTGCTGGCATAAAGACATTTTGATTGCAGATATTGGCAATATCAAAACCGGCGCATCACTGCAAGACAGTTATTCCGCGCTTACACTTGTTTTGAAAGAATTATTTCAGAATAATAAAATAGTTATAATTATTGGCGGTTCTCATGATATTACATTGCCCCAATATTTTGCTTATAAACAATTAAATAGAATAATTAATGCTACCGTCGTGGACGCTACAATAGATTTAAACAGTGAATCTCCGCTAAGAAGTGAAAATTTTCTGATGGAAATGCTTACCAGCGAGCCAAATATGATAAAACATTACAATCACATTGCATTCCAGAGTTATTTTGTACATCCCCAAATGTTGGAAACAATGGATAAACTGCGTTTCGATTGTTACAGGGTAGGGACCGTAAAAGAGCAGATAGATGAAATGGAGCCGGTATTAAGAAGTTCCGACTTACTTAGCTTCGATGTCAATGCAATTAAAAACAGCGATGCACCTGCTTGCCATCGAAGTCCCAATGGCCTTACGGGAGAGGAAGCATGTAGTTTGAGCCGGTATGCGGGCATGAGTTCATCCGTTTCTTCATTCGGAATCTTCGGGTATGATGATTCAAAAGATCATCATCACCTCACTGCGTTGCAGATTGCACAAATGCTTTGGTATTTTGTAGATGGCAAAAACAGGTGCAGCAATGAATCCTCGTTGAATGATAAACAATACTTTAATGAATTTCATACTGCTTTTGCAGAAATAGACACCATCTTCATGCAGAGTAAGAAGAGCGGCAGGTGGTGGATGCAGTTACCCGATAAAAAGTTGATTCCCTGTAGCTACAGAGATTATCTGATGGCTTGTAATAACCAGATTCCCGAAAGATGGCTTCGTTCGCAGGAAAGAGAAGTTTAGTTTTCCTACGCACAAAATAGTAGTAAATTTGAGGTTAACAAAACTTACAAAAAATGCCTTTCTCAATTATAATTATTTCACTTTTATTTATGGGCATTGGAATGATTGTGCAGTCAAGGCTGAAAAGCAAATTTGCTGAATATTCCCGGGTGCCGACTACCAGTGGTTTAAGCGGTAAAGAAATTGCGGAAAAAATGTTGCATGATAATGGTATTTATGACGTAAAAGTGGTTTCAGTTCAGGGGTTTTTGAGCGATCATTATGATCCTACCAAAAAAACGGTCAATTTAAGCCCTGATGTATATTCAGGTAGAAATATTTCTGCGGCTGCAGTAGCTGCACATGAATGCGGTCACGCAGTGCAGCACGCTACTGCTTATTCAATGCTGACTCTGAGAAGTGCGCTGGTTCCGATGGTACAGATAAGCACCAACCTTGCACAATGGGTTATTTTAATTGGCCTTGGATTATTTAGTTTTGGCGGTGGTAACCCTACTGTGTTATTAATAGGAATTATTCTTTTTGCTGTTTCCACCTTATTTTCTGTAATTACACTTCCTGTAGAATTTGATGCATCTGCAAGAGCATTAAATTGGCTCAATGCCTCGCACATTACTCTACCTGCCGAACATGAAAAAGCAAAGGATGCTTTAAAGTGGGCCGCACTTACCTACGTAGTCGCAGCGCTGGCTTCTATCACAATGTTGATACAATATATATTGATTTACCAGGGAAGAAGAGACAGGTAAATTGTACTACTTCGTGTTCTAAAACGTTCGGTTGAGAGATTTTTGATGATGCGTTAGTATTCCGATTCCTGCTACAGATCCATCTTTTATAACTGGCTGCACTATGTTGTAAAATAAGAAACTATTTGCGGTAGGATTTTATATCCCAATGTGAAATCTGCCTCGCTCAATCCTATTCCTAAAACACGATTTCAAAAATAAACGTGAAAGAATGGACAGGCCTCTTGGTTATCTTTTCAAAAAACTATCTTTGGGCTATGAATATTTATCCACACGATACCGTGGTTCCTTTTAAGGATTCGTCTGATAGCAAGAAGAAGCAGGTGGAAAATATGTTCGATAAAATTGCTTTCCGATACGATTTTTTAAATCGTTTTTTGAGCGCTGGAATTGATGTGGGATGGCGTAAAAAAGCAATAAAGCAATTGGTTTCTTCGCATCCAAAAAAAGTATTGGACGTAGCAACAGGTACAGGAGATTTTGCATTGATTAGTTATCAAATGTTGAAGCCGGAAAAGATTATTGGAATTGACATCAGCGAGGGCATGCTGGATATCGGTAGAAAAAAGATTTTAAAAGCGGGTTTGGAAAATAATATTGAGCTTTTAAATGGTGATAGTGAGGCAATTTTATTTGATGATAATACGTTTGATGCTGTAACTGTGGCATTTGGTGTTAGGAATTTTGAGAATCTTGAAAAAGGGTTATCGGAAATAAAAAGAGTTTTAAAGCCGGGTTCGAAATTGATTATTGTGGAATGCACCAAGCCTTCATTGCCGGTCATAAAACAATTGTATCATTTTTATATGAAATTTATCACTCCGAAAATTGGAAATTTTATTGCAAAAGATAATCAGGCTTATCAATATTTAAATAATTCCGTCACTCAATTCCCCGAAAAAGAATCATTCATTCACATTTTAAATCAGTCAGGTTATAAGAATACTTTCTACAAAACATTGACTTTAGGAATATGCACCATTTATTGCGCCGAAAAATAGTATTACTGGTATGTGCTTTTGCATTTTGTTCTACTGCTACTGTAGCACAAATTCGTGAGACTATCAATCAGGACAGTCATGACGACAGGCCATATCATTTTGGAATCAATATCGGCTATAACAAATCTCACTTTAATTTTACACATGATCCGCGTTTCCTTCGATACGATTCCATCATGGATGTAGAAAGTATTAATAATTCTAGAATCAATCTTGCGTGGCTGGTAAACGTGCGTGTAAGCAATCATTTTGATCTGAGATTACATCCATTAGATCTTACTTTTTCTGAGAAAGCATTTTTATATAATCAAAAATATTCATCGGATACCTCCGTTACAAAAAAAGTTCAATCTATCACCTTAAGTTTTCCGGTACACATATCATTCAGCAGTGATCGTATCAGGAATTTCAAGGTTTATACTATTGCCGGAGGAAAATTCGATTACGATCTTGCCAGTAATGCAGGCGCCAGTAAAGCAGAAGACCTTATTAAATTGAAACGATCAGACATTAGTGCAGAACTGGGTTTGGGCTTCCATATCTATTTCCCTTTTTTTGTACTATCTCCTGAGATCAAGGTGAGCAGCGGACTGGTAAATCTTCATAGCCGGGATGCAGATCTCAAATATTCAAACGTTATTGATAAGATCAACTCAAGAATGATTACGTTCTCATTGACGGTGGAATAG
>JBDTIC010000040.1:0-4261 GCA_039936595.1 Ginsengibacter sp.
AAAGGTTATCTATATGAGAGCGTGAGTATTCAACCTTATTCGCCGGCTGCAGGAACAGGATTAAGTTCACACGAACTCAATCAACCGGGTACGTATAAAGATGTTAAGGATACTAGTGCAACAGTGATGTTTAGAGTAATTGAAAATGAAAAATCAGATTTTTTATTTCAAAGTTTAAAGAATCAAGTTAACCCTGGTTCTAATGAAATATTTCTTAGTGCATGGACCACAACTCCGTGGACACTACCGTCAAATTTAGGGTTAACTGTTGGTCCTAATATCGATTATCAACTTATTAAAACAAAAAATCCTTATACTAAAGAAATTATAAATATAATTATTGCCAAAGCTACATTTACCTCATATTTTCTTTCAGAAGAAGTTGCCGAAATTGGCTGGTCAACAACACCAGAAGGAAACACTATGGAAGGGCCAATCATGGTCGGAAATAAAATTAGAGTTTTTGAAATTCTTAGTGAATTTAAAGGAAACGAATTAGAAGGAATCAATTATCAACAACTATTACCCTCAGAAGCCAATACTTTGGAAAAAATTCAGGAAGAAACTCCCGGTGCTCAACCCTTTAAAGTGGTACTAGGAGATTTTGTAACTACTGAAGACGGAACAGGCATTGTGCATACCGCACCCGCCTTTGGAGCTGATGACTTTAAAGTAGGAAAGAAAAATAATTTAGGAATATTAACCTTAGTAGATAAAGAAGGAAAATTTGTGAACGGAGTGGGTGAATTCAGCGGACGTTTTGTAAAAGATTATAAAGATGATCCGCATTACACCGATGTAAATGTTGATATTTCAGTTAAGTTAAAAAAAGAAAACCGAGCTTTTAAAGTTGAAAAATATGAACATAATTACCCGCACTGCTGGCGAACAGATAAGCCTGTTATCTATTATCCGCTGGATGCCTGGTTTATAAAAACGACGGCTGTAAAGGATCGAATGATTGAATTGAATAAAACCATCAACTGGAAACCAGCTTCAACCGGTACTGGAAGATTTGGCAACTGGCTGGAAAATATGGTAGATTGGAATCTGAGCCGCAGCAGGTTTTGGGGCACGCCTTTGCCTGTTTGGCGTACAGAAGATGGAGATGAAGAAAAATGTATTGGTTCCATAGTTGAATTGAAATCTGAAATTAAGAAATCGTTTGATGCAGGAATATTGAGCCTGGGAGAAGGGCAAGATTTGGTAACACAAATAGACCTTTTTGTATCAGACTTGCATAAACCCTTTGTAGATTATATTATTCTTGTTTCTTCAAAAGGTAAACCCATGAAACGGGTACCGGACCTGGTGGATGTTTGGTTCGACAGCGGTGCTATGCCTTATGCACAATGGGGTTTAGATAGGGATAAACTAAACGCTGGTAGCTCCTTACCCTTTGGGGAAGGGTGGGATGGGGCTTTCCCGGCTGATTTCATTTGTGAAGGTGTAGATCAAACCCGTGGATGGTTTTACACTTTACATTCATTGGCAGTATTATTATTTGATAGTGTAGCGTATAAAAATGTGGTAAGTAATGGATTGGTGCTTGATAGGAGCGGCAATAAAATGAGCAAGCGCCTTGGGAATGTCGTAGATCCGTTTGAAACACTGGAAGTGTTTGGCCCCGATGCTACCCGATGGTACCTGATTACCAATGCATCACCGTGGGATAGTTTGAAATTTGATACAGAAGGCATTAAAGAAGTACAGCGAAAGTTCTTTGGCACTCTTTACAACACATATCAATTTTTTGCATTGTATGCCAACGTGGATAAATTTTATTTCGAAGAAAAAATTATCCCCCTAGATGAAAGGCCAGAAATAGACCAATGGATTATATCTTGTCTAAATTCGTTGATAAAAGAAGTAACGGAAGAATTGGATGATTATGAGCCAACACAGGCTGGAAGAGCTATTGAGAATTTCCTTGATGGGCAATTAAGTAACTGGTATGTAAGACTTTGCCGACGTAGATTCTGGAAGCCTATAGAAAAAAATAACCCTTTCGGGAAAAACGATAAGATAGCAGCCTACCAGACATTGTATGAGTGTCTGGAAACCATAAGTGGATTAATAGCACCAGTTGCACCCTTTTTTGCTGATTGGTTATTTAAAAACCTGAATGGAGTTACTCAAAAAACTAAAACAGAGTCCATCCATTTAACGGATTTCCCTAAAATTAATGAGGAATCTATTAATAAAGATCTTGAAGACCGCATGCAATTGGCACAGGATATATCCTCGTTAATATTGTCTCTTCGGAAAAAAGTGAATATAAAGGTACGGCAGCCACTGCAAAAGGTAATAATTCCGGCACTTGATGACGATTTCGAAAATAAAATTAGACTGATAGAAAATATCATTAAGTCCGAAACTAATATAAAGGAGGTGGAAGTATTGCCTGCCGATAACAATTTCATAAAAAAGAAAGCAAAAGCAAACTTTAAAACGCTGGGCAAAAAATTAGGGTCAAAAATGAAGTGGGCCGCAGATAAGATTCAGAATCTCGGAAACGATGATATCGCCGCAATACAATCAGGTGAATTCCTATTAAATCCACAATCGGGTGACGATCCTATTATAATCGCTGTTGAAGATGTTGAAATAAGTACCAATGAGATTCCAGGCTTTGAAGTTGCGGTAAAAGATAACCTAACGGTGGCTCTTGATTTAAATATCTCATCTCAATTAGAAAAGGAGGGTTTTGCCCGAGAATTCATAAATAGAGTGCAAAATGTCAGAAAAGAAAAGGCCTTGGAATTAACTGATAAGATAGTGCTAATTATTGAGGAGAAAGGCGTTATTAAAGATATAATTGCAGAATTTAATGAGTATATTTGCGCCGAAATTTTGGCAGAAAAGATAGAATTTCAGCCCCAAATAATAGATGGTGTCACAATTAATGTTAATAGTGAAATTTTTACAGTAAATATTGCTAAAAAAAGCATTTAAAGTATGGCTACAAAAAATAAAAAACCAGTTGTTGCAAAAAAAGCAAAAGCAAATAAGTCAGCGATAAAAAAAGCTGCCCCAAAAAAGGCAGTTGTGCCTAAAAAGTCTGTAGCTAAAAAGTCTGTAGCTAAGCCGACTTTAAATAAAAATGCTCAGAAAGCCGCAAAAAAAATCACTTCTGTAAAAAAAGAAACAGCAAAACAAAAGAAAAATCAGAAAATATCTAACCCAATTAAAAAACATTCGCCGGAAAAAAAAGCTGCTAAAGCCGGTGCAAAAAAAGCAGTAACTTTAAAATTGGCTACCCCTAAAAAACCCTCCGGATCTAAAAACCCTGCATCAGCTAATAAAGTTGTTGCTTCTAAAAGTGTTAAACAAGTGTCAGCAGAAAAGGTTGCAAAACCAGTTACTGCATCAAAAGAGCATAAAGCAGAATTAAAAAAGGCCATTGCTAAAGTAAAAGCAAAACAAAAAGAAGAAGCTAAGAAACCCGCAAAGCCTTTCGTAATGCCGAAAACTAATACTGAGAAAGCCCGCAAGTATGAGCCTGAATTTACTAAATCTGTTCTTGACCAGTCTCCTGTTGAGAGTAGCGGTCCCACCATGCGGTATAGCGATAATGAATTGGTAGAATTTCGTGAACTAATTACACGCAAATTAGAAACCGCCAAAAAAGAATTGGGCTACCTACAGGGCCTTATTACCCGGAAGGACCAAATGGGTGGAGATGAAAGTGATAATCGATATATGACTATGGAAGATGGAAGCCTTAGTATGGAAAGGGAGCAATTGAGTCAGATGGCGAGCCGCCAAATTACATTTATAGATCATCTTGAAAAAGCAATGATGCGCATTGAAAATAAGACTTATGGCATTTGCCGGGTTACAGGAAAGTTAATTGATAAAGCCAGATTAAGAGCAGTACCACACGCTACGCTTTCTATAGAAGCGAAAATGGGCATTGCTAGATAAATTTGACCTGTTTTAAAGTATAGGATTTCAATTTATCAAGAGAATTTGGCTCCGGATCTCATGAGATGAGCTTAATTTTTAGGGTAGCCGTTGTTAACTAAAAAGTATTTTTTTGGTATAATTTATTTTGAGATACATTTCTGTACGATTTTTTTTTGAAATAGAAACTGGCATCGTTGTTACTAAATCCAGACCTCTTTAAGCATTAACAGATTGAGAATCTGTTCAGATATTAAATTCAATTCCTTTAGGGAATACTTACACCTCATCATAACTTTATCTCTTCATTGCTCTTATCAAAAAAATGAAACTCGGTGAGATGATAATTAGTATT
>JBDTIC010000041.1:0-17632 GCA_039936595.1 Ginsengibacter sp.
CCTTTTTTATGTGGAATAGTGCGGACAACCTTACCCTGGTTTACATTATAAATCATGATATTTTTCATGTCATCCGCAATAACATAACTGCTTTTTGAGCCAGGGTTATCCAGACTGTAATATCTCCTGTTATAGCGAAGATACTCACTTCCGGTAGCCACCTTTACATAAGAAGTCTTAACACAGGGAATGGTATTCTCGAGACTGAGAGTGCCAGATGTTGATAATTTCATCACATTGGCATCAACTAATTTACATTTTGAACCACCAGGTGCAAGAAACAATAGAGGTCCTATTAAAGTCGGTAATGTTAGCACTGACCCTACAATTGCGCCAACTCGTACTTTTTTTGTCAATTGGGAGCATACAAAATAGGTATTACCACTATAGTCTCTGAATGCGTGGGAGATTAAATTATATGCTTTTGTGTTGTTGATATATCCTTTAGTCGATATCTCAGGCTTCTGAGAGCCATCGTTCCAATACGTAAATGTTTGTTTTATATCATTCTTTGTATGCCCATTTATATCGATTGTATACACTCCAGCATAAGGGCCTTTTGTAAACCCACCCACATCATTAATTCTGTTCCCATTATTTTTGTCAATAATGTTTCCGCAGATGTAGGGATTACCTGTCACGGGGTCATTATCAAAATTCAGCAAGGTCAATGAGCGCCCATCCTTATCCTGCATGGCTATTTTTGGATAGCTTTTTCCATCATTAAAATTGAAACCGGTAAGAGACCCACCGCCTTCTACATATTTTATTTTTTCTTTTTCCAGTAGATATACATCAGCTTTGGAAGCTAACAAAGCAAAATCCTGCTTGTCGTCAATAGACTTTCTCCACAATTGGTTTCCTTTAAAATCGTAAGTAATTAAATTGCATCCGTTGCCGTCCCCATAAAAACAAGCAAATCCTTTTCCGGTTATATTTTTCAATTGTATTCTGTGTTTCAGGCTTCCGCTGTATTCAATGCTCCTGTTTGCCCATCCGATTCCATTGTCTACAATTATAGATTTCAAGTTGACTGGTATTGAGTTCGTTTTCACAATCTGCCCGTTAAGTGTCAGGAATTGTGTTATCACATCGTCTTGCAGTTCAATTTTTCTCGCTTGTTTTTTAGTCTTAAAAGTCTTCCCCTGGGTATTACTTTTCAGGTAAGCAAGGCAAAGTACATCCTGGTCGAAGGCTACTCCACCAAGATCTAATCCTATTTCCCTGAAGTTGACAGTTCCGATATCATTCAGGTTTTCATCCATCAGAGATATTTTATAATTAAAAGAATCTTCATTTACTTTTTCGAGGCGCGTAAATACTACATATCCCACAAGGGCATTGTCCTGTAAGATAGCGCGTGTTTGTGTAGCAATGTCATCGCTTACTTCCTTAAATATTTTAGTCTGCGCATGGGTAGCACAAAAGGACAAGCCTAACAAAAGAAAGAGTAGGTGTTTTTTCATAATAGTTTTTATTTTTTAAAATGTTCAGCAAATTCGCAGTACATACTGGACGGATTAGAGGTAATAAAATCTTTCGCCGCAGTTGCCTGTCTTTTAGAATTATTATCGTTGTCAAAATTGAGTATCGCAAATAATGCCTTCATGTCCTTCGCATCTACAGTCATCTTATTCCAAAAATCTCCATTCGAGCCTGCCTTTACCAATTGCTCAAGATTTTCTGACGGTATCTGTTCAAAGAGGTTTTGTAAGTCGTAATAATTATTGGAAATAAATTGTTTGGGTTTAATGCCAATGGCATTAAAGCGGTTCAATTGTTTATTTGAATAATAAAGTCCGGCCAAAACATTATAGGTCATAAAATCATACCATGGATCTATATTTCCTTTATCTTTTTCTAAAAAAATCCGGTATAAACATTCCGTGAGACTAAGATTGTCATAAATATTCCAGATAAGCATTTTATTGACCTTCAATTGAATAGATGCTGGGACAGGAGTGAGTTCTCCTGGCATGCTGGCGTCACTTTTAGTTTTATTATAACGTTCCACGCAATCAGGGTGAGTCTTTAATGAATCGGCTATGACTTCAGAAGAACTGAAATTATAATTATGGGAAGATAATCCCCTGGTACGTTTCATAAACCAGCCATCTTCAAGTGGCACGTTATAAGACGCCAGATAAGTTTTTGTTGGGTTATTAAGTGTTTGCTTATATTCACTGTCCGTGCTATCCAACCTTAAAAAAAATCGTGGATCAAAAGAAATTCTACTGTTTTTCAATAAAATAATAGCGAGTGAATCTGCATCTCTCTCATGATACCTGCTATGCCTGCTTCTATTGAACGTAAATGATTCAACTACCTTTTTCAACCGGGTAAGTCTCTCATATTTTGAATCAAGAACGGCTTTAAGCGAATTTTTATATTCATCTGAAGTAAGCCATATAGCCCGCTCCTTCATTGAATTTTCGGCATGGCCTAATACATTGTGAGAAAGTTCATGCGCAATAGCCAACGCAAGTTCTTCCCGGCTTTGAACAAACGAGATCATGCCCAGGTTAACCACAATTACATCACCTCCTACCGCGTATGCATTTACCGAAGCGCTCCTGTCGACCAATAGAAAAGGTTTCTGTTGCAACAACACAGGATTGCTTTTTGCCAGGTCAGAAATTATCTTTCCGATATAATCATAGATCTCCCGATCGTTTAAGAAATTGTTGGCTTCAATAGCGCCTGTGATGAAATCGGTTCTATCATCCCATATTTCTTTGTATTTTTTTTGAGTTGATTTGTCCTTATATAATTGTGGGCAATCCCACGCTTTTTTTAGCGAATCTTTTTGTTTCGCAAAAGAAAACCCCGAGAGATCCTGGTAAGCATATAGATTTTGATTCTGAGCATGTAAATTATAAGACAGAATTAAACTGATCGTTATTAAAAACAATATTCTGTTACAAACTTTGCGCATGATGACGTTCCCGAAAATTATTATTGGATTCCTGTAAAATGGTTCAAATAGGAGCTAAAACGTAGTAATGGCTGCTTTATTATGGATTGTTAGTTAAAATAGGTGTTTTGCCTTTAGTGTTGGTTAGTCATAGAGATAAAAATAACTTAAATAGATATAAATACGCCTTTATAATGCGTGATAATATTATTTCGATTCGATAAAACAGCTCCTTATTTTGATTGAGCGGCTTTTAAATAATCAGAAAGTT
The DNA here is from genome assembly GCA_039936595.1 of Ginsengibacter sp. Lineage (GTDB taxonomy): Bacteria > Bacteroidota > Bacteroidia > Chitinophagales > Chitinophagaceae > Ginsengibacter. Next base: position 3,186 of record JBDTIC010000041.1, read on the forward strand.
TTATAATTGCCCTGGCATCTACTGCAATCTGTTCCTGAGCTTCTTCCCATTGCCTTTGCTCGATCGCCTCGCGAATGCCCGGCATTGTTTTTACTCCATAACCTGTATAAAAGCCAGGTGCATAAATAGTGTGCTTATACCAGGGCCTGCGTGGCAGGCCGGTTTCATTAAGTAATTGTTGCTCTGCTGTGTAGAGGGATTTATTAAAGTCATTGCTAACTACATTACTTTTTATTTTATGTTGAAAAACTACTTTCAAACTATCCGCGTTTTCTTTCAATGCCTCCAGTGCATTTTGTAACGGTGAAAAATCAAGATATGGCACGTCTGCTTTTACAACAGGCGCTATAAATTTTTTAGTTGGATCTTCGCCAAGTTTATATGCACCTGAAATAATTATTTTATTTTCAATTTGGGTAGATTCCCGGATATTTTGCAAAAGAGCCATCAATTCATCAGAGTACTCATTTATTGTTTTATACAAATGCGTAAAGTCAAAAGGAAGTATATCTGCATTTGCCACGCGCAATACAGCACGACCGGCAACTTGTGCAAGCGACACTTCATATTTAAAACCAGGGTCCTTAAACGTGATAAAATTATAATATGAATCATAAATAGAATGATATTCGCCTCCACTTCCTTCGCCGCCGAAGCCCAGATTCAATGCCGGAATACCTGCATGTTGTATAAACGACGAATAATCAGAACCAGAACCCAATGCACCCAATTTCAATTCATTTTCATCCAATATTTTTTTCTTTCTGTCTGTACCTGATACACTAATTATCTCATTCGCTTTTCTTCTATCGAAAACACTTACACTAGTTTGAGGATCAATTACCGTTTTTGCAATTCCATCCACCAAAGGCTCCAGGGCATGTGAACCTGACGCATATAAAAACCCGCGCGAATTACCGTCTGAATTGATATAGACTACTGCTTTTTGCTGTAGTTCTTTTTGATGGGTTTCTACCCATTCTGTAGAGCCAAGCAGAGCAGGTTCTTCGCCATCCCATGCACAGTAAACAAGGGTACGTTCAGGCTTCCATCCTGCTTGCACCATACTCCCGATTGATTTCGCTTCTTCAAGCAACGACACTAATCCACTTACTGGGTCTGCTGCACCGTTTACCCATGCATCATGATGGTTTCCTCTTATCACCCATTCGTCAGGATATTTTGAGCCTTTCATTTTAGCAATTACATCATACAGTGGTACAATGTCCCAATTAAATTCTAGTTTTAAATGGACTTTGGTTGGCCCGGGACCTACATGATAGGCAAAAGGCAGGCCGCCATGCCAGTTGTCCGGCACCACCTGGCCGCCAAGCGCTTTTAATAAGGGTGTAGCATCGTGATAGCTGATGGGCAACACAGGAATCTTTATCAGGTTCGGCGCTTTTAACCTGTCTAATCTTTTTGCATTTTCAGTGGCGCCAATCCCCGGAGTCAAAGGATCGCCCGGATAAATCACTATGTCCATTACAGAACCTCTTTGCACCCCAAATTCATTCTTAAACGGTCCTTTGGGATACACATCTCCCTGGAAATACCCATCATCTGCAGGATCGCTATAAATGATACAACCTATTGCCCCATGTTCCTGGGCTACTTTAGGCTTGGTACCACGCCAACTATGGCCATACTTGGCAATTACAATTTTACCTTTTACATCAATACCCATCCTGTCTAATTCTTCATAATCTTGCGGAAGACCATAGTTTACAAATACAAGCTCTGCGGTTACATCACCATCTGCACTAAAAGCATTGTAAGTAGGGAGTTGGCCTACCTGGCCACTCGTGGGATCTTCCTTTAACGCAGGCTCTTTTAATAAAGCTTTATAAATGGTGGGCGATGTCATTTCCAGCATTCTGGTCTTTGGAGTGGGAAACAATACATGAAAAGTTTCAATTTGTGCATCCCATCCCCACTTTTTAAACTGCCCGAGAATGTATTCTGCATTCGCTTTACTCCCCGGAGAGCCTAAATGATGAGGCTTTGCGGAAAGTATTTTCATATTTTCTTCAATACTTGCCGTGCTGAGATTGCTGTCAAATGAGGTTTCTGTAGCAAGTTGAATTACACTATTTTTTTCGTTAAACCCAATAATAGGTTTTGTCTGGGCAAATGAAAACTGAACGATGAAAAGCGATAGAAATGTGATTGTGTATTTGTGCATTTGTGAAAAGTTGGTTTGAGGCAAAAGCCTGAATAGTTTGAAATGTTGTTGGCCGAACAGGCTACTAATTTAAGCCTTTGAGGATTTATTGCATGAATAATTTTTCTTTTCAAGTAAAGGCTGCGAATTGTGTGAACCTACCTGCCGTTAGCCCGGTTGTCACGAATGATCCGGTGAATAACCTGCAATCCGTTTATCTTCAACTAAACAAATATTGTACATCTTCCTCTGTCAACGATTTTACAAAACCGGTATCCGCGGAAACAAGATCCTCCGAAAGCTTTTTCTTTTTCTCTTGAAGACTAAGGATTTTTTCTTCGATAGTATCCTTGCAAATCATTTTATAGGCAAATACATTTTTTGTTTGGCCGATACGGTGCGTGCGGTCTATAGCCTGATCCTGCACTGCCGTATTCCACCAGGGATCAAATAAAAATACATAGTCCGCAGCCGTAAGCGTAAGACCTGTATTACCTGCCTTCAGGCTTATCAAAAATAAATTTACCTTATTGCCTTCCTGTTGAAATTGCTTTACCATTCCTGACCTTTTTTCCGGTGGTGTTTGCCCGTCGAAATGATAATATTTAATACCCCGTTTTTTACATTCGTCTTCCAAAAGATGAAGCATTGAAGTAAATTGAGAAAAAACAATGGCTTTATGTTTCCCCAGGATATTATCTAACTCATCCATAAGCATATCCGTTTTTACTGACTCTTTACAGTTATTTTGTTCATCGCCGGTTAAAAGAATAGGTGAACTACAAACCTGTCTCAGTTTAGTCATTGCCTGCAAAATAGATAGCTTGCTGTTTGCCAGGCCGTTACTTTTTATTTCAAGAAAAAGGCTCGAACGTGTTTTGTTCAAAATGTCTTCGTAAACCTGTCTTTGACTACCATTCATGGTACACCATAAAATTGTTTCTGTTTTTTCAGGCAGGTCTTTAGCCACCTGTTCTTTGGTGCGCCTCAAAACAAAAGGAGCCGTCAGTTTTTTTAACGCGGCAATCTTCTCTTCATCCTTGTTATTATCAATCGGATTTGCATACTCACGCCTGAAAAATTCACGGGTACCAAATAAGCCGGGCAGTGCAAAATGAAGCTGTGAATACAAATCGAACGTATTATTGATAACTGGTGTGCCACTTAAAGCAATTCGAAATCGGGCTTTTATTCTCAATACCGCCTGTGCTATTTGCGTTGCAGGATTTTTTATGTTATGGCTTTCATCCAGCACCGCAATACCATAAGAATGATTGCTGATCATATCAACGTCATTCCGCATGGTACTATAAGTAGTGATAATAACGCTAATATCGGGTTGCTTTAATTGCGATTCTTCCCTTGATGCACCATGATACACGCCTGTTTTAACGGATGGAGCAAATTTTTCGAACTCTTCTTTCCAGGTATAAATTAGTGAGGCGGGACAAACGATAATATTCTTTGATTGAGGATGGCTGTCAATATAATGTGTAATGACTGAAATAGCCTGTAGCGTTTTTCCCAACCCCATGTCGTCCGCAAGACAAGCGCCTGCATCCACGTTCAGCAATAAGAGCAGCCATTCATATCCTTTATGCTGGTAAGGCCGCAGAGAGGCTTTTAATTGCGGGGATAAAGGAAATATTTCTGTATTTTCAGTTTGCCACTGGTGCCACTTTTGCCACCATTCTTTTTTTAAAGTTTCTCTTAACAGAGGCTTTTTATCGCTGTGTCCCTGCTCTGTGATGGCCATCCAGCGAACCAAGGTGATCTCATTCTTAACTATTTTTCCATGCTTTACAATGGAAGCATATTGGCCCAACCAGGTTTCTCCAAGCATACCGAGAGCGCCATCTTTAAGCATTACCGCTTTTTGTCCGGCCAGCAACATCTTTTGTAATTCATTCAGTGGAATTTTTTCATTGCCAAAAGATATTTCCATCCTGTAAATTAGTATTTCATCGTTTTCACTTTTTAGTACCATTTTTGTTACAGGAGGATGAGGCGAATAACGAAAATGAGCCAGCATGTCCATACCCACTACTTCAATATTCTGTGCTAATAATTGCTGGTATACTTTCAGGAACCACTGACCTTTTATCGCATCTGCGAAAGTGAGATAAAAAAAGCCGTTGCGCTGATTAGCAAAATTTTTATGAAGCGATGCAAGTGTTTTGATAAACTCACCTTCTGTTTCTTTATTTCTCTTAATGTTATGAGATATACCGTTGAGCATTTTTTGCGAGTCTTCATTAAAAGAGCCATCAATCACAAAACCATCATAAATCCATTGCGGCGTCAGCATTAGGAAAGTATTATTCAACTCTGTTAGCAAAAGCCTGTTTATGGGAGGGGCTGTAATTTCAATTTCGGGAATATGATTATTTCTCTGCACCGGGTAATCAGTTTCAAGATCGGCTAAAACATGCTTCGCAAATTCATCGGCGTTATTTCCGTATCTGGATTCATCAGATCTTGCGAGTCTTTCCAGGGTCAAATGATCCTTGTGGCTTAGAATAAAGAATTCATTTTTGTCTTCAAGCAGAAAGTAATGACGTGTGAAGTTTTCGAGAGGATAGGTGCCATTCATCAAAGTAATACTCGTTTGTAATTGTAACGATCCGCCTGATTTCTTCACTTCAAAAGAAAGACCTGGTTTAAAACTACTGAAACTGCAGGGAGCTGTCAGCAAATTTTTTTTTCCAACTTGTTCTTTTTTATAGTACCATTTTATCAGGTGGGAAAAAGGTTTTAACGCTTCGAATACTTTGTGCCAGTGAACGATCAAGTTTTTAGAAATAAAATCCTCGTATCCTATTCCTGCCTTTTGATTGGCAAGTCTTTGCTGGCTGTTAATAGCTATTTTATCTAATTCTTCGATGCAGCAATTCAGCAGCAATTCTGTAAGAGATATTGGGTAATTTTTAAATGCTCTTGCCGCAACAGGCCGTGTAAATTCTGTAGTACTGTAGTTGACTGATTTACCATTTTTTTTTATTTCCAGACAACTGATGGCTGATTTCCTACTTGAGATCAGCCATGGAGTTAATAAGAGAGCGGGAGGTTTATTGTTCATCTCAGTATTAAAAAATACAAATTAAAAACAGCAAAAATAAGGGATTAGTGATTGCTTGAAAAGCGTAATGGTTATAGATTACAGTATTCGGAAATTGGTAATCAATGATACTTTAGACTGACTGCTAGCATTTGTGCAGAGAGGCCTTATTGATTCAGACTAATTATCCACATATCTCAGGCTTTATCACCTTGGTTTCCTTCACCAATGGCTTCTGCCGGAACGATAAATCGGGTTGTATGGCTCTTTCATCCACTTAGGTATTTTATTTTTTATATCTAAATACCTCTGGTAATGCCGGAGTATACAAATTGACAAGAATTTTTTTTATTGCTCTAATACAAAAAGTTTCTTTTGTGCCGGTTTTAACAATAAGACTTTCGCGTCAAATCTTATTAATTATAACAGAAAGGAATTATGCACTAACATATCCAACTGTAAATTCAATATTTAAAACCAAATGCAGTTTGTAAATTAAAAACCGTGATCAGCTAAAAACTTCCATTTGCAAAAGTGTTGCCTTGTTTTAAATCTCCGGTCTCGTAGCCTTTTTTAAACCAATACATTCTTTGGTCAGAAGTACCATGTGTGAATGAATCAGGATTGACGCTTCCCTGGTATTGCCGCTGAAGCCGATCGTCACCAATAGCATTGGCTGCATTTAAAGCCTCTTCGATGTCATTCGGATCGATTACATTCTTCATTTTTTGATCATAGTGCGCCCACACTCCCGCATAAAAGTCCGCTTGCAATTCGAGCCTGACTGAATATTTATTATATTCCGTTTCGCTTACCCGCGCACGTAGCTGTTCCATTTTTTGTGTCATCCCCAAAAGGTATTGAACGTGATGACCTACCTCATGAGCTACTACATAAGCCATGGCAAAATCGCCTGTGGCGCCAAATTGATTTTTTAAGTCCTGTGCAAATGAAAGGTCAATATAAAGTTTATGGTCAGCAGGGCAATAGAAGGGACCGGTTGATGCTCCGGCATTTCCGCAAGCGGTAGCGGTAGCGTCCCTAAAGAGCACCAGAGTTGGATCGGTGTAAGTTTGACCCATTTCGGTGAATAGTTTTGACCAAACATCTTCTGTATCAGCAAGTACCACTCTTACAAATGACGCTTCTTTTTCATCCGCCGCCTTTTGCTCAGCAGTCATCTCGGTCTGTTGCTGCTGTGGATGCTGCACCAACTGGCTCAGATCGTTAATATCGCCATCGCCAAGCAAAAATTTCACGAGAATAAAAATCACACCGATAACCCCGCCGCCAACGGCAAGTTTGCCACCGCTCATCCCGCGCCGATCATCTACATTACTACTTTGTCTTCTGCCCTGCCATTGCATAAAGTATTTATTTAAAGATTAAGAATACGCAATAATAAAGAATTCCTCATAAATCTCACTTGTTGAATGCAACGAATTACGCTGATTAATACAAAATTAGCATCTAAAAATACTGGTAATTTATTTTCTTCTGGCTTTTGCTTTCTCTTTAAAAGTTTCGATGGCGTTTTTGGCGAAGTCACTTAAAATCAAACGGCCGCTTATAGCTGCTCTTTCTTTTAATAGTTCATCCCAGTCTTCTGTACCATGCCAAAACATTTTTTTCATTTCAGCCATTGCTTCCGGATTGAAATGTGCCAGTGAATTAGCGAGTCTGTCAACCGACTCATCCATATCGTGAATGGACTGATGGACTTCTGCAAACAAGCCTTTTTGTTTAGCCCAATCAGAGTTTCTCCAAAGTGTTGTATCTATAGCAAGCTGGCTAAAAGCAGAAGCTCCGATTTTTCTTTTTACAGCAGGGCCAACCACAAAAGGAGCCATGCCTATCGCGAGCTCGCTGAGCTTTACTTCAGCATCTTTTACTGCAATTGCGTAATCTACAGCGGCGGCAATTCCTACACCACCCCCTACGCATTTTCCATGTATGCGGCCTATGATAAGTTTAGTGCATTTTCTCATAGCATTGATAACATTAGCAACCCCGGAAAAAAATTCTATACCCTGCTTTTCATTTTTTATCTCAAGTAACTCGTCAAAACTGGCTCCGGCACAAAATGCACCATTACCTCCGCTTTTTAACACCACCACTTTGGTATCATGAGTACCAGCATAGTGTATTTCCTGCGCCAATGCGTCCAGAATCTTACCGGGCAGAGAATTACTCTGAGGGTGAAAAAATTCAATGCTGGTAATTCCATGTTCAGTGTGAGATTGTACATAACCCTCTTTCATATCATTTATCATAAAAGCAAATTGTATTTTTTATATTATTAGTATGTTTAGGAACTAAAATATCCTTTACCTATTTAAAAAATTTAATAAGTAATCAACATTTCTATCTCTTCAACAAAAGACGTGCCTGTGAAAATACTTTTTAGAATGCTGATAATTATTTTTATTTTTCATGCAGTAAAGTTAATAGTTATCCTGAATTCTTATGTTTTACCGTGAAGTAAAAATAATGACGCATGAATGAAAAGGCCATGTATGAAATATTTTTCGCCATTAATTACTTTGAAGGCTGACGTTACAAGGAGTATTAAGAATAAAGTTGAATCTGAGTGAATTACTCTGTTTGATCCGCATGTTTATTGAAATTATTTTCAATTAGTAACATTTTATAATGGCAAGATCATATCACATTTTCATCTGGAAGAAGGCGCCTTATATCCGCATCGTGGTTCCTTTCATAACAGGCATTCTGCTCCAATTTTATTTCCAATTCGAAATGATGGTTGCCATCAATATTAGCATAATAGCACTAATTTTCCTTACAGTCTTTACTTTTTTACCTGAATCTTTCCGATACCGATTCCGTTATCTCAGTGGAATTTTTCTTTTTGTTTTAGTATGCTGTTTGGGAGCTTTTATTACCTGGCAAAAAGATATTAGACATCATTCTCACTGGTACGGAAAATATATTGATTCGAACAGTGCGATTATAGGTACCATTAAAGAACCGCTTGTCAAAAAGGCGAAAACATTTAAGGCACTGGTAAATATTGAAATGGTTATTAATAAAGACATCCGGCATAACGTTGCAGGGAAGGCTTTGGTGTATTTCGCCCAGGATGATTCATCAGTAAAATTAAAATATGGAGACAAGGTAATTTTTAAGAAACCCTTGCAAGACATTAAAAATTCCGGAAATCCGGGTGCATTTAATTACAAACAGTATTGTGCTTTTCAACAGATTTTTCAACAAGTCTATTTAAAAGATAATGCATGGATCTTACTAAAGGAGAAAGATAAGTCAAGTTTGAATGAACTTGTTTTTAAAACGCGAAACTATATCTTAAATACGCTCGAAAAATATATTCCCCGCCAAAATGAATCTTCACTTGCAAAGGCATTATTGATCGGATACCGGAATGATTTAGACAGAGACTTACTCCAGGCATACAGCAATGCCGGCGTTGTTCATTTGATAGCTATTTCGGGTATGCATCTCGCCATCATTTATTTTTTTCTTTTATGGGTTTTTGCGCGGATACCATTTATAAAAAATTCTCATGTTACGAGGCTGATTTTAGTTCTTGTTTGTTTATGGTTTTTTGCTTTTCTTACTGGCGCTCCGGCATCAGTGCTGCGTTCCGCTGTTATGTTTACTTTCATTGCCATCGGCAACACTTTCAACTCACGGAATTCCATTTATAACTCTCTGTCTGTTTCTGCAATGGTTTTGTTATGCTACGATCCTTATATGCTGTGGGATGTAGGTTTCCAACTGTCGTACCTGGCCGTTTTAGGGATCGTTATTACTCAAAAATATATCTACGCCTGGTTTTATTTTAAGAATCAACCTGGCAATTATATCTGGAAGCTCGCTTCAGTTTCTTTAGCAGCTCAGGTACTTACCTTACCGGTGTGTATCTATTATTTTCACCAGTTTCCTTTGTTGTTTTTATTGTCAAATGTGATTGCTATTCCTTTATCAACTATTATTCTTGCAGGCTGCATTGCACTGATAATGGTATCTCCAATTGCATTTGTCGCGGTGTATTTGGGAAAAGTAATCCTGGCTTTTATTTGGTTGTTGAATTTTTCTATTATTTCAATTAATTCGATTCCCTTTTCGTTGTGGGCTGAATTATCTATTTCAAAAACAGATACCTTTATTCTCTATCTTTTTGTTGTGGCATTTCTTTATTGGCTGATTCATAAAAGTAAGGCGGCATTACAACTATCACTAAGTTTTATGCTGATATTTACTTTTAATTTCAGTTATCAAAAATGGAAATCAGTCCGGCAAAAAAAACTGATTGTCTATAATATTCCTCAAAAAAAGGCAATTGATTTCGCAATTGGTTCACATTACTTTTTTATAGGAGATTCTGACGTGATTCAAAATCCTGTTATCAGGAATTATAATATTCAACCAGCGCATATAGCACTGCGATTACATCGTCCTTCCCATTTGTACAAAAGGGTTTTTAATAAAAATAATTTCTACCAGTTTTACAACCATAGAATATTAATGCTTGACACAGCACTGGCTTATTATCCATCATCTGAGAAAATCAAAATAGATTATATTATTATTTCGAAAAATCCATCACTGGAGATCCCGGCAATTGAATCAGTTTTCGATTGTAAAAAATATATTTTTGATGCTTCTAACTCTCCGTGGAAAATTGAGCAATGGAAAAAAGAATGTGAAGAATTACATTTGCATTTTCATTCTGTCTCAGAACAGGGTGCATTTGTTATTGATCTTTAAATGAATTATTTCTCCGTTTAACATGCAAAAAAAAATTAAATCAGCCTTAATTTCCGTTTATAACAAAGATGGTTTACAACCTCTTATTTCTTTATTTATAAAACACAATATTACCATTTACAGTACGGGAGGTACGCAAAAGTTTATAGAAGAGAATGGTGGGAAATGTATTGCAGTTGAATCGCTTACCGGCTATCCTTCCATTTTAGGCGGCAGAGTTAAAACCCTTCATCCTGTTGTGTTTGGCGGATTTTTAGCCAGGCGTGATGTGGAAAGTGATTTGAAAGAAATGGAGCAATATCACATACCTGAAATTGACCTGGTGGTGGTGGACCTTTATCCATTTGAGGAAACCGTTAAATCAACCAATGATGAAGCGGCGATCATTGAAAAAATTGACATTGGCGGGCCTTCCATGATACGGGCTGCTGCCAAGAACTTTAAAAGTGTAATGGTGATTGCTGACAAAAATGAGTATGCCCTTCTTGAAAATATTTTAGCAGAAAAAGACGCAGAGGTCTCCTTAGAGGAGAGAAAAGAATTTGCTCGTAAAGCTTTTGACGTATGTACACGCTATGATATTGCTATCTCCAACTATTTCAATAAAGCTAATTTTATTAATCCCTTTTCGGCTGAAAAGAAAACGCTGAGATATGGTGAAAACCCTCATCAACATGGATTTTTTACAGGGAATATGAATGAAATATTTGGGCAATTACATGGTAAAGAGCTTTCTTATAACAACCTGGTGGATATAGATGCGGCTTTGCAACTAATGAATGATTTTGGAAATAATACATCCAATAATGTAACGTTCGCCATTTTTAAACATACCAATGCCTGCGGTGTAGCACAAAGAAAAAACATTTCAGAAGCATTTTCCGCTGCGTTGGCTGGAGATCCCGAAAGCGCTTTTGGCGGCGTACTAATTTCTAATACTGCCATAAATAAAGAGACGGCCGAAGCGATGAAAGACTTATTTTTTGAGGTACTGATTGCCCCTGGCTTTAATGAAGATGCATTACCTGTTCTTAAATCTAAAAAGAACCGTATCATTTTAAAATTGAAAGAATTCCCCAAAGTAACTCAACAGGCAAAATCTTTGTTGAATGGATTATTGGTTCAGGACAGTGATAAAGGAAATTTTACAGAATGGAATGAAGCTGGTGGGAGAGATTCTTCGGAATTAGAAAAAGTAGATTTATTATTTGCCAATATAGTTTGTAAACATTTAAAAAGTAATGCGATTGCGATTGTAAAAAACAAGCAATTACTGGGAAAGGGCTGCGGACAAACATCTCGTGTGGATGCAATGAAACAAGCAATTGCCAAAGCCAGGCAATTTGAATTTGATCTGCAAAACGCAGTTGTTGCCAGCGATGCTTTTTTCCCTTTTGATGATTGTGTAAAAATAGCACACAGCGAGGGTATTAATGCTTTTATACAGCCTGGCGGATCGATAAGAGATAAAGATTCAATTGCTTATTGCAAAGAAAATAATTTGGTGATGGTAATGACCGGATTGAGGCATTTTAAGCATTAGGTTCATTTCCCGAAACATAGCAGGTTATTGTCCCTAAAAAAACAAAGATTTATTTTAGTCGTTCTCTCTCTTTCCACATCTCGTTAAATGTTTTTTTGCTAAACATAAGAGGGGAATGATGCCTGTTCCAGTCTTTAAAAAAAGTATTGATCAGTTTATTTTTCGTACGGTCGTTACCCTTATTCATCCAACTTCTTTTTAACGAAGCGGTCCTCCATACTTTCCACGCCATCTTTTCTGAAAATGTAGTAATATCCTGCTTTATACTTTCATTCCGGTTTACTAATAGCAGCCCATGAATATTGATCTTCACTGGGCACACTTCTGTGCAGGCGCCACATAAAGATGATGCATAGCTAAGGTGTTTGTATTCTTCCAGGCCATTTAAGTTTGGGGAAATTACACTCCCAATTGGTCCGGTATAAGTAGTGCCATAGCTATGGCCGCCTATATTTTTATATACAGGGCAGGCATTTAAGCAAGCGCCACAGCGAATACAATAGAGACTTTCCCGCTGTACAGGATTGGCCAAAATATTTGTACGGTTGTTATCAAGCAAAATAACATACATGTCTTCAGGTCCATCCGTTTCGCCCGGCTGTTTTGGCCCTGTGATAATACTACTATATACTGTAACCTTCTGACCGGTGCCGTAAGTAGCCAGTAATGGCCAAAGCAATGCCAGGTCGGTAATGGAGGGAATCATCTTTTCTATGCCGACAATAGCTATGTGCGTTTTGGGCCATGCCGTACATAGTCTTGCATTGCCTTCATTTTCAGTGACAGCAATACCGCCAATATCACTAATAATAAAATTAGCACCCGTTATTCCTATTTCCGCCTGAACATACTTATACCTTAACTTTTCTCTGGCAACCATGGTTAACTCTTCAGGTGAAAGATTTGCAGAAGTTCCTAATTTATCTGCAAAAACCCTGGCAATGTCTTTTTTATTTTTATGAATGGCAGGAGTCACAATATGATAGGGTGGTTCGCCATCTAATTGTTGAATGTATTCTCCCAAATCGGTCTCCACACTTTCTATTCCATTCTCCTCTAGAAAACGATTTAAATGAATTTCTTCTGTCACCATACTTTTGCTCTTCACGATACTTTTGCAATTTTTTGCTCTGCATATCTTGAGAATTTCGTCCAGCGCTTCCTGCGAGTTTTGCGCCCAGATCACTTTTCCTCCTCTTGCAGTAAAATGCATTTCAAATTCTTCAAGGTGTTGATCAAGTGTTTCAAGTGCCCTCCATTTAATATTTTTAGCTCTCTCCTTCACCAAATTGTTGTCAGTAAACTGAAGCTTGCCTTGAGGGACTGCGGCATTGTATTTTGCTATATTGAAATTAATTTTCTGGCGATGGTCTATGTCAGCACTTCGGATGGTGCTTTTTGCCTTGAAAGTGGATTCGTTTTCAGTCATCTTGAATTATTTAAATTCTAAAGTTGCCATTTTGATAGATAGTTGTTATTCTTTTTATTTATTTCCGACATAGCTTTCTACAGGCATTCGATTAGAAATACTTCGCGCCAGCGTCATTTCATCTGCATATTCCAACTCACCGCCGAAAGCAATACCCCGGGCAATAGTTGTAATTTTTAACGGCAAATTAGTGATCTTTCTACTAATATAATAAATGGTAGTATCACCCTGTATATTAGGGCTTAATGCGAAAATCAATTCCTCTGTTTTTTCCTCGGTCACTCTTTTTATTAGTGAATCTATGTCTAACTGGTCGGGCCCAATACCGTCGAGCGGAGAAATAATTCCTCCTAAAACATGATAAAGCCCATTGAATTGCTGTGTACTTTCTATCGCTATTACATCGCGGATGGTTTCAACAACGCAGATAGTACTCTGATCCCTGGCTCTATCCGCACAAATATTACATACCGTCTTATCAGCAATATTATGGCAACGGATACAGAAATGAATTTCCTCGCGCATTTGCAAAACCGCATCACTAAACATTCTTACATCACCAACCTCTTTTTTCAATAAATGCAGTACCAATCGCAAAGCCGTTTTCTTACCAATACCAGGTAGTTTTGAAAATTCATTTACCGCGTTTTCTAAAAGAGAAGAAGAAAAGATCATAAAGCGAAATTAAGAATAAGAAACTTTAATACTGTATTCAACAAATGTTGTTTTCTTCATTGCGAAATGCCTGGGAACGTTTGCGAATGTTTAGGAAAAGTGTGTGACCAACAATGTCTTATAGCTGGATGTCCGTTTCATTATCCCAATCTTTCCGGATACTTATTTTCCTGGGAATAGCAATTACCTTTTCAGGTTGCTTTTTCAAATGAAAACTTCCCGGATCCCATTTGCCGTTTTCGTTTTCATCATTAAGAATTCGTAATTCGTATTCTCCCGGGTTAAATAATTTAACACTGAAAGTAGGCGAGGTTAACTTAAAGGAATCCACGACAGCATTATTTTGCACAAATTGAAGCACAGGATGAGCAAATTTATCCAGATGGGTAAAGTTTAGTTTAACGCTGCCATAGTCTGCTGTTTTTTTAGTCTTAAAGCTAATGGTATCCGTCTTATTCAATTTGTCTCCCAAAGTGTCTGTGGCGAAATCAGGACTAATAAGTAACTTATAATAAGTGTCTTCTACCCAATTATTTTTTACAGTAATTTTTTTAAAAGTGGTGTCAATAGAGATGCCAACTAATTGAAGAGGTTTGAACAGTGTATCGGTGAGTTTTATTTTTGTACTGTCAAAATTTTTCAGAGGGACCTGGAAATTAATTGAAAGCGGCGTAAGCAAATCCTGTTCGCCGGACGAAATGGAAGTACTGTATTTTATTGTTTTTTCGGCATTTTTTTTATTTACAACCGGGGGTCTCGTTATAGGCTTTTGGTTGTCTCCTTCTATGTAAGCAAATAATTCTACCGGTTTCACGTTGGCTGAAATTTG
>JBDTIC010000042.1:0-8497 GCA_039936595.1 Ginsengibacter sp.
CGGCCTGTTATTTTGCATGTCTTTTTTCGGAGGTTTATTTTCAGGATGTGGGTCTCCGTGATGACAGGTATAGCAGGTAACATATCTAAGCATGTAGCTTACAGCAGAAGTATCAGACACAATCACATTTTTACCACTGTCAAGGCTTTCCTCTATCTGCTGAAAATGATTTTTATTAATATCAATAGCCATAAGCATCATCTTGCGGGCAATTTCTTTTTCAGGCTTGTCATCTTTGGCAAAATCCATTTTATCTGTTTCCTTATTTTTTACATGGCAATAATTACATTTCACGCCAAGTGAGGCTGTGAAATGGTGCATGATAGTATCCAGGTTATCTTTAGAAATATCCTTAGGCAGGATCTGTAAATTCTTAAACGTAGGCTGATGGGAAGTGGTAAAAGCCTGGAACATAAATACGCCCAATATGCAAAGAACAACAATGATACTTTTTTTCATATTTTTTACTTTTGATACCGAAGTTATTGAAAAGGATTATTATAGCGAATAAAAAATTCCATGAGAGTTACCATGTTTTTCATAAAAGAATTAAATATTATTGCCTACCTATTTCAACCTAAGTTTAAAATCCATCTTTTTAGTTTACGCAACCTTTTAACATTTTAAGTCTGATGTGAATAAGTAAATTAGTAAAATAAATTTCAATTTTTATATTTGTTTACCATTAGAAGACATTCATTAACCTATAAAACATTCCCTGTTGACAGAAACAATTATTAACCTCAATACCGTAAACCCTATCGAGTTTTTTGGAGTAAATAACGGAAAGCTTGACATCTTAAAAAAGAAATTTCCAAGATTAAAGATCCTCAGCCGGGGCACACAAATAAAACTAAGCGGCGCACCTGACCAGATAGAAGATGCAAAAGAAAAAATCAATCTGGCAGTCCAATACCTGGAACGTAATGGCCAGATGAGTGAAAACTACCTGGAACAAATCCTGGGAGGAGACGATGAGCAGGTAATTGATCACTTTATGGGAAAAACTTCAGCAGACGTGCTGGTTTTCGGGCCGCACGGAAAAAGCGTAAGAGCAAGAACTGCCAATCAAAAAAAGATGGTACAATCTGTGGACAAGAATGACATTGTTTTTGCCATTGGACCTGCAGGGACGGGCAAGACCTACACTGCTGTAGCTCTTGCTGTAAGGGCTTTGAAAAATAAGCAGGTAAAGAAAATTATTCTTACCCGGCCGGCAGTAGAGGCAGGAGAAAACCTTGGCTTTCTTCCGGGAGACTTAAAAGAGAAAATTGATCCCTATCTCAGGCCTTTGTATGATGCGCTTGACGACATGATCCCAGCTGATAAGTTAGGCTATTATATGACTACGCGCACCATTGAGATTGCGCCCCTGGCTTATATGCGTGGACGCACACTCGACAATGCATTTATTATTCTGGACGAAGCACAGAATGCAAATGATCTGCAACTTAAGATGTTTTTAACAAGGATAGGACCAAATGCCAAGGCCATCATTACAGGAGACGTTACACAAATAGACCTTCCGCCCAAGATAAAGAGTGGGCTGGAAAAATCTGTCAGAATACTGGCACACGTTGATGGTATCGGGCATGTTGTGCTTGATGAAGAAGATGTAGTAAGGCATAAACTTGTTAAGGCTATTATCAGAGCTTATGATAAAGAAAAAATAAAAGAGCTGCAGGATCTTAAATGAGCTATCATTCCAAATATTTTTTAATAAGGCGGCTATGTTGCTGCCTTTTATTTTTTGTCGTGAGTTGTCATATCCAAAGAGAAAATGGCAATGATTCCGGCACTATAAATAGTGATTCCGCAATAACCGATAAAAATGCAAACTTCGCCTTTATTCATATTCACAACGCACAAATAGCTGTGCAACCAGGCGATCTCGTGTTGCGTAGCGGTAGGGATTACACAAGTGAAGTGATGCGTAAACTTTCCCGGCATGATAAAACTTACTCTCATTGCGGCATTGCCAGCATTGAGAATGATTCAGTGTTTGTGTATCATTCTATAGGAGGAGAGTGGAATCCTGATCAGAAGTTGAGGCGTGATCTTTTTGCCGTTTTTTGCAACCCCTATGAGAACCGTGGATTCGGCATCTACAGATATTCTTTGAACAAAAAACAGAAAGCCAAAGTGCTTCAGAATGTTCATCAATTTTATAAAGATAAAGTGATGTTTGATATGCAGTTTAACCTTGACACAGACGATAGGATGTATTGTTCTGAATTTGTTTACAAAGCCATTAAGCCCGTGCATGACTTAAAAACCACTACTATTAATCACATCACGTTTGTGGCAATTGATAACTTATTTCTGGATGCCGCTTGCCATGAAATAAAGCGGGTGAAATTTGAGGGTAATTAATACCTTTACCCGAAAGATCCATTTGACATTTTCTCATCTGAAAAAATAATTTTTAATGAAAAAAATAATTCTATTAGTAAGCACTGCTTTGGTAGTGTTCATGTCAAGCTGTAATTCCAATAATGGCAATCCCAAAGAGGTGTTAGGCCATTTTTTTGATGCTATGTCGCACAAAAATATTGAAGAAGCAAAGAAATATGTAACTAAAGACAGTGAAGGAATGATGGGAATGATGCAGATGGGAATGAAAAATATGGATAATAAAGATCAGGACAATGATATGTTCTTACAAAAAGAAAATATGGATATCGGAAATGCCGTGATCAACGGTGATCGTGCTACAGTGCCGGTAAAGGACAAGAAGAGTGGTGAAACTACCGACTTTGTTTTGAAAAAGGAAGGTGGCGCATGGAAAGTGGCTTTTGATAAATCTACCTTGATGGAAATGGGCCAAAAGAAAATGAAAGAGCATGGTATGGACACGGGAGGTGAGATGGATATGAAAAATATGAACCTGGACAGCATGCAAGATAAAATGAACAAAGCGATGGACAGCATGAAAGCTGCCATGCCAGATATGAAAGATAAGATGGAGCACGCACAAAAAATGATGGACAGTGCACAAAAAATGATGGAAAAGACGAACAAAACTCCCTGATAAATATTTACGTTTTAGTTTTATCAACACCTTAACTAAGGATGTTGGTCAGAAAATTCCTTTTTGAGTTTGCATGAAAATTCTCAACCACCTTTTTTATAAATAGTTGGTAAAAGTTTTAAATTATAAACCACTAACTATTCAATTATTATTTTACAAATTTGACTTTTCCAATCAATGATTTATTCTTCAGCAATAAATTGTAAGTGCCTTTTGATAAGGCACTTATATTAGTAGAAGCAGAAATCTTCCTTTCAAATTATTTTTTAGGATTAGTTGTTTAAATCGTGAAGGTGGCAATGAATGTATTTGAATCACATTTGGTCTTACCATTTTTTTTGCTCAATTCATGTTTTTTTGCTTTTTCTTTTGCCTTGATGCAAAAGAAACAAAATTCCCGAATAGCGGGATGTTCCACAAGGATAACCCGACCGCTCCGCGCGTTTGTCCGGCCATCCCACCGCTATACCGCGATGTTTCAATCAAATGTCCAGGTTCTTTAATTATTATGGACCTTAAATTTCCTTAATAAAACACTGTTGAAATTTTTCCGGTTGGCTTTAATTCAGGTCATTACGACCAATGCGCCTAATTCTATTAATTTTTTTCTCTTTTACTACTTTGCCAGCTATATTAATAATTTGAAGTATTGTGTCTTCATTAAGGTCAGTGCTATTTATCTGCACATTTAAGTGCAAAATCAAATCAAACAAAGAGAAATTTGCTTCTGTGGCAATTTCATTTTAAAAATTTATGGAACTTTACATTGTATATGCCCCAAACGAATGAAAAAGGAAAATCCTGTTTTTTTGTTTCAGAAAACGAAGCCTGTTAATAACAATTTTCGATCTTATGGACATTGTCTGAAAATGAACTATCAACAACGGAAGAATGGATTTGTTTAAAAACGAAATAGACCCAACTAAGAATTTATTACCGCGTGATGGAATAGTAAATTATTATGGCAAACTATTTACGCACAAAGAAGCTGATAATTATTTATTCTGTTTGCTTAACTCAATCGAGTGGAAAAATGATGAAGTTATTATTTTCGGAAAGCATATTGTTACTAAACGAAAAGTAGCTTGGTATGGCGATACTAATTTTGATTATACCTATTCTAACACAACCAAACAAGCATTGGGCTGGACAAAAAAATTGTTGGAAGTAAAAACTTTAATAGAAGAACAATCAGGAGAACAATTTAATTCCTGTTTACTTAATTTGTATCACAACGGTGACGAAGGAATGGCTTGGCACAGTGATGCTGAAAAAGACTTAAAAAAGAATGGAGCAATTGCATCATTGAGCTTTGGAGCAGAAAGAAAATTTGCATTCAAACATAAGCGAACCAAAGAGACTATTTCATTAATTCTTGAACATGGAAGTTTGTTGGTTATGAAAGATACCACCCAAACAAATTGGCTTCATCGACTACCATCAACAAAAATTATTATAAAGCCAAGAGTAAATTTAACTTTCAGGACCATTGTTTTATAAATTGACCGACAATATGAAAGAAAAACCGTAATTAATACTAAGGTATAGGCTTAATAGAGGCTTATGTGATATTATCAAGGTCAATGCTCATGAAACATTTTTGCAGTATTGAACGTTAGTAATAAATCCGCACTCATTTCCAAACTTAACATCAGGAGCATATTATGAAAAATTTGACCTGACAGCGAAATTGATCACATAACTTTTCAGGTAGCGGGAAGTATAGACAATCCTTTTAAAACTTCTCTTCTTTTTATCTTAATTTTATTTATATAAGAAAATATACTTCTTCTTAAAGTAAATACTTTTATAGGATTAGTCGTTTAAGTCGTGAATGTGAAATTGACTGCATTTGAATCACATTTAGTCTTGCCATTTTTTTTACCACAATTTATGTTTTTTGCTTTTTCTTTTGCCTTGATGCAAAAGAAACAAAATTCCCGAATAGCGGGATGTTCCACAAGGACAACCCGATCGCTCCGCGCGTTTGTCCGGCCATCCCACCGCTATACCGCGATGTTTCTATTCAATATCCACGCTCTTTAATTATTTAGGAACTTAATTTTGCTTATTAAAAAACTGATGAAATTTTTATAGATTAGCCTTAATTCAGGTCATTACGACCAAAGCGCTTAATTCTATACTTTTATTTGTTGATAGGTGCATCTATTATTTAGGCACTGAATTATTTTTGATAAATTCATCCAATACGGAAGGGATGGGGCCAATATAATGAAAGCGTTCAGCCCAGGAAAGACCATATTTTTCACCAACCTTTCTATCAGAAGGCACGCCTCTTAAATTTTCCGAATCCTTATCTAATGCGAATTCTTTTATATAATTAAAGTTGGCAGTGTTATCATCACTACCAAATAGGGCAACTTTTTTACCCATATCTGCTAATTTCTTCCTGGTTTCAACACCCCCATTTCCAAAGCCCTGGTTTTTACCCATCATGTTGCTCTCCACTTTTTTGTCTATAAACTTGCTAATATCCACCACGCGGTTTACTAGCTGTGGTCCCCGTGCAAAATAATATCTCTCACTAACAGAATGTGGCTCAACAACGTCTAACTGTTCAGGGTAATCGTATCTGCCTCCAGCCATCCACCGAGCAGCTTCTACTGCTCTTGCTGTTATATAATGGTCAGGATTTTCTTCATAATGCCCCCAGGGATCATAACATATCAAAGTATCAATTTTCAATAACCTAAACAGAAAAATAAGGCGTCCCTTTATATCCTGTATGTTACATTCATCCATTCTATGGTTTCTGTAATTTAAATAATATGTCTTTTTGAGTCCTAAAACCTTTGCTACTGCTTCATTGTCCTTTTCATTATTCAAAACAGTCTCTCCCGGACTTTGACCTCCGCCTGCCGCATCATCATTTGAGGTTCGAATCAAATACCCAGTATAACCTTCGTAAATAAGTTTTGCTACCGTCCCGGCAGCAAAAAATGGAATGTCATCACTATGTGGTTGTATCACCCCCAAAACTTTTCCTTTGTGAGGCTGTCCTTCCAGCAATCTTTCAATCACAACATTTTCATTACTGTCAATGTTACTGATTTCTGTTTGTTCTTTTGATAGTTGGTATGAGGAATGCTTTGAAGGAATGATCGCCGCTGCAGGAAGTATAGCTCCCGTAATCATAGTCTTTGAAATAAAATTTCGTCTTTTCATTTTTGGAATTATTAATTATTTAAGGTAAAAATTATGACTAATTAACCAGCCATTGTCATTAGTGAAAAATAAAAGTCGAATTACCCAAAACACATGGATCACAAAAGTATCACCTCCCGTGTCAGCTACTGCTGCCTTATAATTGGCCGTTTTCCCAGAAACCTTTTTAAGTTGGTAAACTAAACTAATTAGCGGTTTCGCTTTTTTATTTTCATTCCTAATATTTCAACATTTTACTCTTGCAATATAAGAATTCATTTTTTACTAAACTGAGAAGTGAAGGGGTTCCATAACGCTTTTAAAACAATGAAATGAGTCAGCCGAATTTATTTAATCATATTGAATTGTGAATCAAAATTATACCAGGTGAAGTTCAAATATGAATAATTTGGTTCAATAGAAGTAACCTAGAGGAAGCGACTTGAGATTTTTACTTTTCTTAATTGATCTTAATTCTTGTCCCTGAAGGAACAGGAAGCTTCCTGTTTTCAGCGACAGGCTCGCCCAAATTTGGCGAACCATCTTTGTTCCATGTAAAAGGTTGAGCACGTGGCGAGCGGTGAATGCCACATCCCTGGCCAGGTTTACTATTTGCATGATATAAAATATAATTTTCTGTTCCGTCCGGAGACTTAAAAAATGAATTATGACCGGGTGCATATACCTGATTTTTTTTAGAACCTTTGAAAACAGGATGATCAGTCTTGATCCATGAAGCAGCGTTCATTAAATCTGAATTTTTATTTGCGGTAAGCATGCCCAAAGTATAATTATCAGTCCAACAGGCACTCGCCGAATAAACCAGGAATAGTTGATTCCCGTGTTTCAAAATTTCCGGACCCTCATTCACATTTACATGAGCGACATCGTTAGGGTTATTTAAATCTCCATTCTTTTCCCAATCATAAAAAGGCTCAGAAATGAGAATACGCTTTCCTTTTATAGTCCACGGGTTTTTCATTTTTGCAATAAAAATGTCCTGCTCTCCATTGACGTCGCCCTTCCAGCCACTCCATATTAAATACAATTGTTGTTTATTTTTAAAAACACTTCCATCAATCGCCCATTTGTTTTCTGGCGTATGAATTTGCCCTTTCATAATCCAGGTTCCTTTCAAAGGATCCTTCGAAGGATTCTCCAATACATACAGACGGTGATTATTATTGTTACCGTCATCAGCAGCAAAATAAACGTACCATTTACCTTTTAAATAATGAAGTTCCGGTGCCCACAATTGTTTGGAATAAGGTCCTGTTTCAGGAGGTGTCCAAACCACTTTTTTTTCACTCGTCGAAAGCATGGCTATATTGGCTGTCTTCCATAAAGTAATGTTTTTACCGGTTGTATTGGTGTAATAATAATAACCATCTTTAAAAGTGCACCAGGGATCGGCGCCTGAAGGTAGCAAGGGATTGGTAAACGAGGATTGTGCATATGAGTGATTAATGCACGACAATATAAGTACAAACGTAGTCTGTATCCATAAATGTTTCATGATATTCGCTTCAAAATTAGAATTGCGCCAAAGATGGCAGAGGAGTAACGGTTATGTCTTTAGATACTAACTGGCGACCCGGATATATCTCCAATGCCTTTTCAAGACAATCCATTGCATTATTGATTGCCTGAACATTTAATACGTAGGCAATACGCACTTCGTTTTTACCCAACCCTTCAGTACCATAAAATCCGGTGCCCGGAGCTAGCATCAGTGTGGCATTTTCGTAACTGAAGGATTCCAGTAGCCACTGACAAAATATTTCCGTGTCATCAACAGGCAATTGGGCCATCACATAAAAAGCTCCACCGGGAGTAGTGCAAAAGACTCCAGGAATATCATTTAATCTTGCTACCAGGGTATCCCGCCTTAGCTGGTATTCCTCTTTTGACTTTTTAAGATAGTCACTTGGCAAGTCAATAGCGGCCTCACCTACGATTTGGCCGAAACTCGGGGGGCTAAGTCTCGACTGTGCAAACTTCATAACAGTTTGTAATACTTCCTTATTATGAGTAACTAAAGCACCAATCCTTGCGCCACAGGCGCTGTATCGTTTACTGATACTATCTATTAGTATTATATTATTTTCTGCACCAGGCAATTGCATGGCGCTGTAATGGCTTCCCTCATAACAAAATTCGCGATAAGCCTCATCAGAAAATAAATACAAATTATGCTTAACGATTATTGTCTTTAATATCTCCATTTCCTCCTGGCTGTAGAAATAGCCGGTGGGGTTATTAGGATTGCAGATGATAATTGCCTTGGTTTTGGCTGTTATT
>JBDTIC010000043.1:0-2786 GCA_039936595.1 Ginsengibacter sp.
CTCAATTATCATTTACTTTGCTGCATAAAAAAGAAAAACCTTTTCATGAAGAATTTTAATTTTAAAAAGATACTTCCCCATTTAATTGCTATAGCTGTTTTTTTGATCGTCGCGCTCATCTATTGTAAACCTGCGTTAGAAGGAAAAGTAGTGCAACAAATGGACATACAGGGATGGCGTGGAATGAGTCAGCAATCATTTGAATTTAAGGACAAAAATGGCTACTTCCCCTTGTGGACCAACAGTATGTTCAGTGGGATGCCGGCTTACCAGATTGCAATGGGCGGGAAAGCCATAGTTACCGTGGCATCCCTTACTTCGGCACTCACTCTTGGCCTTCCGATACCTATTAGCTTTTTCTTTCTTGCCTGCATCTGCTTTTATTTTCTATGTCTCGCAGCAGGTGCCAATCCCTGGGTAAGCATCTTAGGTGGGTTGGCTTACGCATATTCAACCTTCGATCCCATCATTATTGCTGTGGGACACAATACACAGATGATGTCCATAGGATATGCACCGGCAGTAATTGGAGGTTTACTTCTGCTGTTTCAAAAGAAATATTGGGCTGGCTTTGCGATAACCTCATTATTTTCCGCACTGTTGATTGGGGAAAGTCATGTACAAATAGTTTACTATACGTTGCTCATCGCCTTAATTCTCACTATCGCCTATTTTATAAAAAGCTTCCGGGAAAAACAAATTGCCACTGCTGTCAAAGCCATAGCAATTGGTCTTTTAGCGGGTGTAATAGGGTTGGCCTGTAGCGCTATCTCCATGATGCCAACTTACGAATATGCCAAAGAAAGTATGCGAGGTGGCAAATCGGAGCTAACCGCAGAAACAAAAGATATTAAAACAAAAGGCGGGCTCGATAAAGATTATGCATTCAGGTACAGCTTAGGCTTTGGGGAAACATTTACTTTCATTGTTCCCGGTTTATATGGGGGCAGTAATGGAGGAGATGAATATAAGGCACCAACTAAATTTTCAGAAAAATTCTCAGAGTTGGGAGTTCCTGAAGATCAGGCCATACAATATGAAAATCATTATTCTTACTGGGGTGGACAGCCATTAACTTCCGGCCCTGTTTACCTTGGAGCCATAATTTGTCTTCTCTTTATCTTTGGGGTAGTTTATTTAAAATCGTGGCACAAATGGTGGTTAATTGCTGCAAGCGTATTAGGTGTACTGCTCGCCTGGGGTGTTAATTTAAAAGAATTCAACTATTTCCTGTTTGATTACCTTCCATTCTACAATAAGTTCCGTGCCCCGACAATGGCGCTGGTGATCCCTCAATTATGTTTTCCACTGATGGGAGTTCTGGCGCTGAGCAAATTGGTTTCGCATGGTATTGATGTATCAGAAGCATGGAAAAAATTAAAAACTACGGCAATTGTTTCAGGTATCCTATTAGTTTTACTTGCTGGTTTTTATATGACTTCCTCTTTTAGCGGTGCCAATGACAAAGCGTTAAGAGATGGTATCAAACAGAATATGATGCATGTGCCAGCAGGCCAACAAGCACCTCCACAATTGGAGCAACAGGCAGAACAGACAAGCAGAACTTTGATGGCCTCTCTTCAAAGCGATCGAAAAAATTTAATGGGTGGTGACCTCATAAGATCTTTTATTCTTATTGCTATCGCCATTGTGTTGATGGGTTTATTTCTAAAGAAAAAAATAACATTTGCGATCCTTGTCGGAGCAATGATTATTCTTACAGGGTATGATTTATTAGGAATAGCATCGCGTTATTTGAATGCTGACAAGTACGTAGAAAGCAGCGATTTTGAGTCGGCATTTACGCCTTCGCCTGCTGATCTCCAGATATTGAAAGATCCTGACCACTCTAATTTCAGAGTTTTTAATGAAACAGTAGACCCCTTTAATGATGCCACTACTTCTTATCACCATAATTCCGTTGGTGGCTATCATCCTGCAAAACTTGACCTGTATAACGACATTATTACCCGACAGTTGGGTAAAGGAAACATGCGAGTGTTTGACATGCTAAACACCAAATATTTTATCGTCCAGGATCCGCAAACGGGAAAGCCGATGGCACAAATCAACCCAAATGCTTTTGGAAATTGTTGGCTGGCGAAAGGAATTAAATTTGTGGAGAATGCAGACCAGGAAATGGCTGCACTCGACAGCACTGACCTGAAAGATACCGCAGTGGTAGAGATAAAATACAAAGACAAAATAAAACTAATGCCTGTTTATGATTCAATAGGCTACATTAAATTAGTACAAAATCTCAATGATAAAATTGAATATCGGTTTTCTGCACCTTCTCCGCAGTTTGCGGTATTCAGTGAAGTATACTATCCACATGGCTGGAACGTATATATTGATGGAAACAAGGCAGATTACGTAAGAACAGACTATATTTTAAGGGGGATGTTTATCTCTGCAGGTAACCATAATATCGAATTCCGATTTGAGCCGTCATCCTACACGACTGGAAGATTGATAACTATCATAGCAAACATTTTAATTGTACTGATCATATTGGCAGCAGTAATATTTTATGCCGTAAAAAGAAAGAAACCGGATGCACACGTGTTATAGGAAAATAAAGAAGTTTGAGCCTGTCTAGTTAAAATATGGGTTGTTGTAGCCTAATATCTACTTGCCGCCCCGGTTTTTCAATGGGGGGGGTTAAAATTTGAATTCGCTTACAGTAAGTCGTCCAAATCCCTTTATCGCTTCTTTCATTGGCTTTATCTTGTTACCTTTGCCGTCCTAAAAAAACAAAGGACAAATAAAGATGGCTGACCTTA
>JBDTIC010000044.1:0-3625 GCA_039936595.1 Ginsengibacter sp.
TATTAGTTGCCGCCGCATCAGCCCATCGGGCTGCATTGTAAGAGCCAAAATGCTGCAAATTACCGGGATCAGCGACAGCAGGCAAAGCAGAATTATAAGCCGGGCTCGCCGCAAATAACTGAAGCCATCCCTTTAATACCATTGCTGCTCCTAAAGTAGCCCTGCCTCCATCGGGATCGGAATTTTCATATTTTATTTTCAAATTTCCATTATTAATTATTTTGTCTAATTCACTAATAATAAAATTGAAGGTTTCCTCATAAGTATTTCTGGGTTTTCGAAGCTCATCCAAAGTTGAAGTCGCTCTGCTTTGTACTACGGTGTCAATAATAAAACCACCGATACGCATGAATAACTCGCTGTAATAGTACGCCCTCAAAAACGTGGCCTCATCACTTCGCTTTGCAACATAAGATGTTGTAAAATTGGATGAATGTTCTCTTAGGTTCTCAATAAAAGAATTAATGTTCCTTACATTTTTATAGGTTGTTTCCCAACTATTATTCCCATTTGATGGACCTTGTGACCCCCCAAAACCTCCTGAAGGCCGCAGTGAAACATCAACATTGCCTTCTTTCCAGGAATAAGAATTAAAGTAAACCCTGGCGTGAGCATCATCCGAGAAATTATCCATTTGGGTATCCGGCCAGTCGGCACCGGTAGGATAAAGGTTAGCGTAGCAACCGTTCAGGAAAATATCAGCATTCTGTTCACTTGCCCACAACGTTCCGTCATCGAGGTTGGTCTTGTTGGTGGTATCAAGAAATGCATCTTTTTTACAGGAAATTGTACTAATAGAAATAATGCATACTAATATAATGCATAAAAAAATAATATTTCTGGTGATATATTTATGGTTCATTTTATTTATTTTTTATGAGAAAGAAATTTAGAAAGTTAAGCCTGCACCAAAAATAAATTGCTTCATAGCTGGATAAACTCCGGCACCGGCGCCTCCATTGATCGCTTCCGGATCAAAAAACTTTACCCTGGTAAACGTAAGTAGGTTGGTTCCCGAGAAATATACCCGCACGCTACTGATACTTATCTTTTTCAAAATGCTTTTTGGAATGGTATATCCAACTATGCAGCTTTTCAATCTAAGATAATCACCTCGTTCATACCAGAAATCGGAATTAGGTGCATTATTATTAGAATTGGGTCCGGTATACGCTCTTGGATATCTCGCGTTTTGTTGTTCCGGTGTCCAATGATTATTATAATATTCGTAATCGGTATTACTTTGTGTATTATATAAAGGTACTGTCTGGAACCGGTTATTGACATTCATTGAATTCATTGCTACCCCCTGAAAAAAAAGTGCCACGTCAAATCCTTTCCATTCAATTCCAGTAGTAAAGCCATAAGTAATTTCAGGATAGGTGGAAAAACCTATTGCTACCTCATCATTGGCATCAATTTTACCGTCGTTATTTACATCTTCATACCTTACATCTCCGGGATGTAATTCACTAAACTGTATCACCTTATATCCATCAGCAGCATTTATAACACCGTCACCATTTTTATCATCGGCAGTACTAAACAGTCCCAATGAATGATAGCCAAATGGGGTGTTGATTGGTTTGCCCGTCCTTCTCCTGTTAAGGTTGTCATAGGTAGCTGCAGTTTCAAATACCTTAATCATTTTGTTTTTAGCGAAACTGAAATTTCCATTCAATTCCAATTTTAACCCATTTCGAAATTGTTGTCTGCTTCCAATCGTCAACTCGATACCATGATTATCCATTATACCTGCATTTTCATCGGATAAGCCAATACCATATTCAAAGGGCACACTTATAGCCGGTGGCAGCAACATCCCGTTTCTCTTTTCGAAAAAATAATCTGCTTCAATAGTCAATAAACTTTTCCATAAACTAGCTTCGATCCCAATATCTGATTTATTAGATATTTCCCAGGTTATATTTGGGTTAGCTTCATTATTAGGAAGGGCACTCGGAACAACATTACTTCCAAACGCATATTGGTTAGGGTAAAAGCCATAACCAGCCAGGTATTGATAGGCACTTCCAGCAAGGTTTCCCGATTTCCCCCATGAGCCCCTTATTTTCAGGTTATCGATAAAAGTAACAGGCTTCATAAACTTTTCTTCAGATAGCCTCCAACCTAATGAAAAGGAAGGAAAAAATGCGAATCGTTTACCTGGAGCAAAATAATAATGCCCATCATATCGTCCTGCAGCTTCAAGCATATATTTACCCTCATATACATACCCTGCTCTGTATACATAGCCAACCTGGATAGCCTCGCTTGAACTTCCACTTATGGAATAATCGCTGGTATTAGAACTACCCAGGCTAAATTCGTCTATGGCGAGTGGGAAATTTTTCATAGAAGTGCTCAAAATCTGGTAATTACTTTTTCGCAGTTCTGCAACTCCAAGAAAAGAAATCTCATGGGCACCTAAAGTTCGCTGGTAGTTCACAAATCCCTGGTAGGTGAATATTTGTCCTTTGGAATAAGTCTCATAAAGAGCAGGGTTAGGCGGGGACGATTGTTCCATGTTAGAGACTTGTTTGGTGTATGTATAAGGAGTTGCTGTTGCATCCTGTATCCAATAATAGGCAGGTCTTGAAAATCCCTTGTTAAAATTGTTATTCAAATCGTAACTAAACGTTCCTTTTAAACTTAAACCCTTAACAAATGGAAGCTGCTGATCAATTGTAAACGTGTTTAACTGATTGGTTCCATCGTCTTTATCATAGCTTCCACTGCGCAGGCCGCCAACTAAAGAACTGTTATTACTATCACCCCATTTACCGTTTGTGAAATACAAAGGAGCAGTGGGCTTAACGAAATATATCCATCTTAATATAGAAGAAGTGGAATAGGTTGGTGATAGCTCATTTTTACGATCAAAAGAATTAATAATATTGACATTTATTTTTGTTGACTCCGTAACCTTTGAATTCACATTAATATTAAAGTTGTAACGATGAAAATTGACTTGATCAAACAAACCATCTTGTTTAAAATACCCACCACCTATGAAATAGTTGGTATTTCCTGATCCTCCACTGGCTTTTATATTATAGTTCTGAACAGGAACTAATTTATTCAATAAATCACTAGCCCTTGCATCGGGATACTTATCCGGATCTGCTGCATGGTTTGTATTGTAACTATTAATAAAATCAGTAGAATAGGGTGGCGCCGAATTACTGCTCACATTTGTGGTCGCTTCATTTTGTAATTTCATATAATCAACAGCGTTTAGAGGATTTGGCAACCAGGTTGCTTTTTGATTGCCCTTATACGCATCAACTGTTAATATGGGTTTTCCAACCTTGCCTGTTTTTGTGGTAATCAACAGAACACCATTTGCTCCACCTAAACCATAAGGTGCAACGGCTGCAGCATCTTTCAGTACAGATACTGATGCTATAATTGAAGGGTCAATGTCAGCAAGATTGTTCCTGATAATACCATCAATTACCACTAATGGGGCTGAGGAACCCGTTGTTCCGATCCCCCTGATATGTATTACAGGATTATCACCAGGTTCGCCGCTTTGCGGCTGTATGCTTAAACCCGAAATTTTACCTGCCATAGTCTGGGAAATATTAGCAGCGCCTGGTCTCACAAGTTCATCGCCCTTTAC
>JBDTIC010000045.1:0-3630 GCA_039936595.1 Ginsengibacter sp.
CAATCAAAAATTACAAATAAAGTATGGTAATAACATCTATGCTTTAAAACGGAGAAACTCTGCTTCCCATAAAAATCAATTATTCGTTTATTATAAATGTCCTCAACTACCATGGATAGATTTTTACGTTACTACCAGTTTAAAAGATTCTTTGAATCATAAAATGCTGATACATGAAATCGGAATTTCATCTTCGCAAAAACTAACCGAAGACCTGACCTTTTATTTTCCGGTATTTTCAATAAAAAATAGTGATGAAGTTTGGTTACCCCTAAAAAATGGAACAGGAAAAACAATTTTAGATCATTCAACCAACACCAAGGCCTCCTTTAGATGCGCGGGTAGCCCGGTGCACATGGAGAATGACCTGGCGATCCCTCTATCCCTCTTTACGATTCGCAAAAACAAAGTTGCGGTAATGACAGATCCGGAATTTTCCAGCATATTTGATAATGATATTATTTACTGGACGTACCCAAAGGAAGTGGGCCTGGAAGATAAAATTGAAAAAAGAGTGATTGCGGAAGTTTCTGACATCATCAATCCGGATGATGCAATAAATATGTATTATAAGACTCTTCTAAAAGATATTCCCATCGGGCCTGCATGGACAAAGGATATCGCAATGGTAAGCTACGATTACATGAGTGATGATGGACAAGGATGGTATCATGATATTGATAGTCTCATAAAGTATGTATCTTTTACAGATCGAAAAAAAATATTGCTTACGCTGCATGGCTGGTACGATTATGTTGGGAGATATTGTTTTAATTCCAAAACCGGAAAGCTGGATAATGAATGGCGCTCACCACTTACAAAAAAGAATATTAATTTAGAAGATTTACATCAACGTTTACAGTATGCAAAAGATAAAGGGTTTAAGGTAGCCATGTATTTTGCGGATGGTATTATATCCAGTGACAAATTAGATGATTATTCCCCCGACAAAGCATTTAAAGGCGGCGGATGGAATGGCCCGGATGTGCTGGGTAAATCGTATAGAAGAAACATCGCAGTTCCTGAATATTATCATTTTTATTTGAATTATGCCACCGCACTTTTTAATGAGTTTGGGAAAGAGGCCGATCTTTTTGTTTGGGATGAAACGTATTATATCAAAGCAGGTAACTTAGGCACTCCAAAATATCCATCTTATCTTGATCGCAGGTTTATGCACCTCGTAAAAGAGATAACCGCAAAGCTTCACAAAGTAAATCCTGGCGCAGCCTTTATGACGTCAGATCTTGTAGGGCCGGATGGTACAGGGTATGGTGGCCGTGGAAATGATAATTATTCGGATGTTCCCCCTTATGCACTTTTTGCGGATGGCACCTACCAGGATAGCCATTGTCTTCCCATGTTCTGGTCTTATGGCATCTTCCCTAACTACCGGAATGTGGTGTGGTCTTGCAACTGGACACCTGTCAGTAAATTTGATTACACATTGTTTGGTGTGTTGCAATACCAGGCACCAGCGGTTTTTACAAATGGATGGGGAGACAATATTGGCTTTTCAGAAATGGATCAAAAGGGTAAAGACAATTTAATTGAATTATTTAATTACAGAAAAAGTTTCTCTACCCGACTAAAATGGTTGAAAGCGCTGCCTCCTTTTATCAATACCTGTGATCCCCACCCTTCTGACATCAGGAAGTAAACAGCAAACCCCAGTTCATCTGTTTTTATAAGTTAAAGGAGACAAGTGAATATTTGGTTTGATAAGAATTAATTTATTTTTTATAACAATGCGAAGCATTTTTTTCCATGGCTGCCGCCAGGCAGGTTGGTGCTCCTCTGTCCTTTGTGATAAAAAACTGTCAGTTCGCTAAAGAAAAATCATTTGAACCACAAACTTCCTGGCCCTCTGTCTTAAAGCGTTTTTGCCGGATAAAAAAGAAGAAAGATATAAACCATTCAGTACTGAAGGACAGTAAAAGTTTTCCTTAATGACCTTAACTTAACTGACACAATTCTAATGGCTTGAACGGAAACAGAAGCATTTTTTCTGCGAAACTCTAATTGGAATTTTTAAGCAGCCTTAGCTTAAAAATTCACTAATTCACTTCTTGCGAACTATAATTTATTATTTTTATCTCATAACCATGACAAATTATATTTCAATGACAAGAAAAAAAGCTTTAATCACCGGTGCCGCATCAGGCATTGGAAGATCCACAGCAATAAGGTTTGCAAAAGAAGGATATGATGTTTGCCTCAACGATTTACACGCAACAAAATTAAGAACGCTAATAAGTGAAATTACAGAGGGCAACCATTTGATGCTTGACGGCAGCTATACCGAAAAAGCGGTGATACTGGAAGGCGAGAAGATAATACAAGAAAATTGGGGAACCTTAGATGTATTGGTTAATTGTGCAGGCGTGTCTGAGAAAACAGATCCGAATGAAATGGACATAGAGCGATGGCGTGTCATATTTGATGCTATGGTAAACGGATGTCTGCTTATGTCTAAATTAGCGGTAAAATTCATGAGCCATGGAGGAAGAATCATTCACATTACCTCGATCCATGGAAACAGGGCGGAAAAATATCGCAGCAGCTACGCAATGGCGAAGGCAGCCATTAATCAATATTGCAGATCAATGGCCGTGGAGCTGGCTGACAAAGGTATCCTGGTAAATGCCATAGCGCCCGGTTTTGTTAACACTCCCATGGCAATAAAAAATGGGCAAAATGAACTCGAGTCAAAATGGTTTGAAGACAATTATATAAATGGCACACACTTGCCACTACGCCGGGCTGCAGAACCCGGTGAAATTGCAGGTGTAGCATTTTTTTTGGCTGGAGAGGATGCTTCTTACATTACAGGACAAGTGATCACTGTAGATGGAGGCCTGACAATAACATTTTAAATCGCCGGGGTTTCATAGACAATAAACTATTTTTGTGGTTTGTCATGGCCTCTCTGTATATTCGGACTTAAGAAGTTTCTTTTGATTCTCGGACATTTATCAAACAAACAAATATCCCATTTATGATCTCATTGATTGTTTCCATAATTGTATTGATCGTTGGTTATTTTGCGATGTCCAGGGTTTGCGAACGCATTTTTGGAATAGATGCCAATCGTCCGACTCCTGCTAAAACTATGGCGGATGGAGTTGACTTTGTTCCCCTACCCTTATGGAAGATTTTCCTGATCCAGTTCCTGAACATTGCGGGATTAGGGCCCATCTTCGGTGCAATAGCAGGCGCTATGTGGGGCCCGGTAGCCTTTGTATGGATTGTGTTGGGAACTCTTTTTGCCGGAGGTGTTCATGATTATTTTTCCGGGATGCTTTCAGTAAAACACAAAGGCGAAAATATTACTGAAATTTCAGGTCGTTACCTGGGCAATTGGGTAAAACCATTAATGGCAGTTTTCTCGGTAGTGTTGCTGATCATGGTGGGCACCGTATTTGTGATGGGCCCAGCTAAGATCCTGGTAGGCATAACAGGCGGGGACACCTTGTTATGGGTCATTATCATCATAGTCTATTATATTCTTTCAACCATATTGCCCATTGATAAACTGATTGGCCGGATCTATCCTGTATTCGGAATTGCATTGCTCTTCATGGCACTGGGTATCCTGTTCATGATGTTTTACAATGACATGAGCATTCC